>NZ_JACJPL010000026.1:600000-856983 GCF_014696065.1 Leptolyngbya sp. FACHB-261
CTATCTGCAACAGCGTTTTCGCTACCACATCACTCGCTTTGCTCTGGTTCACCACTGGCAGTTAGTGCACCAATGGCTGGAAGCCGATCTAGACCAGCGCTTAGGCATGCCCACACCAGTCTGGGAAGAGTTCCTAAAACAGTTGAGTGAAGGTGAGCGCGAATTGCTGGTGTTCAAGCAAGCTCGCCTAGACGACAAAGCCATTGCCCGGAAGCTGCGTTGGACCGCTAAGCAACTTCAAATGCGCTGGTTTGGCCTGCTGGCCCGCGCTTGGGAGGTCCGCAATGATGGTCATGGGATTGCCTAAGCACACCGAGCTACCTCAGGGCTACTAGCCCCCTTCTAACTAGCTCTGAGGTGAGCTCCCGCCTGCTAGCGGGCAATCCTGATTTCCATTTCACGCAGCTGATTCAATTTAGGCAATTCAGGTAATTTAGATAATTCAGAGATTGAGACAAAATGCGCATTAGATACCCCCTTTATTCCGTAGCTCACGCTCGTTTTGAAATACAAACGATATAGGCCAAGTTTCGGCAAACCTGCAAAAGCACAGCGGTAGTTAATTAATCTGATACCGGAAGTAATAAGGTAAGGGCGAACTCGGCCGACTGATCTCAGAGCCTCTGTGTAGCAATCCTCCCTAGAAATTTCTAGCTTCTGTTAAGCAGAGGAGAAGCCTAAATAGCCCATCCGGATGCTTCTATAAACCCAGGAAGAGGTAACCAGAGCCCATCCTTGGGGCGGTAGTCCCGTTACAGCTGTGTCAATTGACTATCGAGGAATTAAGAAGCTCGCGAACCAGTTTGCGATCCTTCAACGCGCTCAATTTAGTGGCAGATTAGATGTCGCTTCTGAAACGGAAAAGCAGCCATGGAGTTTCTACTGCTATTTGGGACGGATTGTCTATGCGACAGGAGGTCCCCACGCGGTTAGACGTTGGCGCAGAAACCTAGCCTGCTATTGGTCTGAAGTAGAAATTACGGCCCTAGTGACTAAGGTCACTGAAGCAGAGGTTTGGGATTATCAAGCCCTTTGTTTGCTGGCTGATAGTGACGCCAGCAAGCTGCCGCAGATCAAAGCCATGATCAAAAGTATCGTGGTTGAGGCAGTTCTGGATATCGCCCAAATGCCTAACATTACCTGCCGAATTGGTAGCCAAAAACCTTTAGACACTCAACTGGCACTCATTGGCATTGGCGAAGTCTTTAAGGAGATGCAGCAAAATTGGCAGCGCTGGCAGGGCGCTGGCCTAGGTCAATACTCGCCCAACTTAGCGCCAATTCTTAGGCAGCCCGAGCGCCTGAGATCGCGAATTCCTACTGCTCATTACCAGCTGCTCAAGACCCTGCTGAATGGCAAGCAAACTCTGCGCGATGTAGCCAAGCAGATGAAGCGGGAGGTCGCCATCATTGCCAAATTTCTAGCTCCCTACCTGCAAGACGGCATTATCGAACTGGTTGAGATTTCGGACCTGCCCGCGCCGGTTCGTCCGACTATACCGTCGGTACCTGCAACGCTTGCTGTAGCACCCCTGATTGCCTGCCTTGATGATAGCCCGAGCATCTGTCAGGAAATGGAGCAGATTTTAATGGGAGCTGGTTATCGATTTATCGCCATTCAAGACCCCCTGCGAGCTCTGACCACCCTACTCACGCGTAAGCCAGATCTGATTTTTCTAGACTTGGTGATGCCGGAAACTAACGGCTATGAAATTTGCTCTAAACTGCGCAAGACTTCGCTCTTTCGCAACACGCCTATCGTCATCTTGACCGGCAACGACGGCATTATTGATCGAGTCCGAGCCAAAATTGTCGGCGCATCAGATTTTTTAGGAAAACCAGTCGAGTCTAAAACGGTGCTGGAAGCAACCCGAAAACATCTGGCTCAGGCTCAAACAATCTCAGCCTAAAGCTGAGATCAGGGTTCGATGCAATCTAGAAGTATAAGCTGAGGCGGCAGTAGCTACACGCCTGCTTTAGCGCGCAGCGCTAAAGCACTTGGCTTTAACACGCTTTATAACCCCTCCTGCGCATACGTAGCCGATCACGTATTGGGTGCGTAAAAAGTCAGGCTTTGTATACTCACCTTTCTTGCCCTGACAGCATTGTGCCAAGTTAGTAACATCCGGATTTATCATGTAAACTTTGTGTAAACTAGTTGCCAAACATCGGTTTCTACTTATAAAGATAATGTAAAGATAACTTCTTATGGTCGACGGTACTAGTTTCCATCAGTCATAAGGGATAGGTGGATGTACTGAAAGGGATGCACAAGGTACTATGAGCGTTTGCTCGAAGGCATCAAGGCGGAGGTTGTCCCCCGCCCTCTTGTTGCTACACCTCAAAGCTCTTCAGTCATGGTCGTAACTTCTCGGCTCTTATCAGGTGCAGCAAGCGGTCGGAGCTAAAGCAAGCAGGGCGCATCTGTTACGCATTATTGAGATTTGGTTAGGGTGAAATTTGGTCAGAGGATTGCATGGCAATACGTTTCTGTACGTACTGCAAGAGAGCTATCTCAAAAATTTCTTCAGGGTCTGTGCAATTCAGCAGAGCAGCAGATCCCTTCTGGCTCGCTTGATTTTCTTTGAGTCAGTTTGTTCGACTTTCTAGCTAGATGCTAGATAGCTGAGTCTCGGCAAGTTGTTCTACTGATGTTAAATCGGTAATCCAATTTATCGTGCGTCAAGCGATCTCTAGTTTTCTTGACTTGGTTAATGACTTGAGTTCATTAGCCCGCACAGACATGCCTTAGAACGGTACTGGCAAGGAGAACCCAAATGCAAACTTTCACCAGAATGGACCAGGCTACTGTTGAGCACTGGCAACACATTGTCGTTGAAGGCAAACGGGTTCAAGAAACGACACCCGTTCGCATCAAACGAATGCTACGACAGCTCGAAGATATTAATTACGGCTTTGCGGTTAATCAGTTGGAGCATTCCTTGCAAACTGCAACTCGAGCCGAACGAGCAGGCGCGAGCGAGGAGATGGTGCTGGCAGCGCTGTGTCACGACATTGGTAAGGCGATTTCTGTGCCCAACCACGCGGCAATTTCCGCCGAAATTCTAAGGCCTTATGTCTCCCAGGAGGTCTACTGGGTGATCAAGAATCACCGCGATTTCCAAGGCCGCTTTTATTACCAATACTTAGGTCAAGACCCAGAAGCCTATCGCAAGCACGAAGGTCATCCAGCCTTTGACTTGGCCATGCAATTCGCGGGTGAATGGGACCAAAGGGCCTTTGATCCTGAATACGACACCTTCTCTCTAGAACACTTTGAACCGCTGATCGACCATTTCTTTGGCTGTTCTTAGCCTTGTTACTTAAAGTTTCATGATGTCGACGGGCGGCAGCCTGAAGCCCCATCCGGCTGCCGTTCCACTGTACTGATATTGCTGGCATTTACCTTGATGGGTCAGGAGCCTACCAACGTTGGATCTATCCGAACTTTTAAACCCTGGGCTTTTTGCGCTGTTGCTGCTAGGAACTATCGTCGGTATACTCTCGGCGCTACTTGGTATCGGGGGGGGGCTTCTGATGGTGCCAGCCCTCACCGTATGGGGAGCTTCGCCCTTACAAGCTGTCGCAACCAGTTTGGTTGGTGTAGTGCTTGGATCCGCCTCAGGTAGCCTTCAGAACTGGCGGCGAGCGCAATTGAACTTAGAGCGGGTTGTACTACTGGCACCGCCTGCCATGCTGACAACAGAGCTAGGAGTTTGGCTGGCTAACACCCTACCCGCAGGAGTGTTGCTACTGAGTTTTGCTGCCTTGCAAGTTCTGACAATCTTCCTCATGGACTTTAAGCAGCGGCTCCAAAAGCTGCCGAAAATTAGTGATCCGCTGACCTTAACGACAACGCCTGTAGTCTCAAATCAGAGTTTTCAAAGCTCGGTTGCCTCTGGCGGCGTGGGCTTAATGCAAGCGGTCAGTTCTGACCCTGAAATGGCTGAGACCCAGATTTATCAGAGTCAAGGAATTGGTTTGTTGGCAGGAGTCCTATCAGGTCTGTTTGGGGTCGGTGGCGGTGTTGTCATGGTGCCTTTGCAGATGTTGTTTCTGGGGGAAGGGATTAAAGACGCGGTGCGAACCAGCTTGGGGGCAGTCACGCTGATTTCGCTTTGGGCGGTAGGACGGCACGCGGCGGCAGGCAGCGTCTTATGGTTGCCGGGTCTCTACCTAGGCCTGGGCAGCTTGTGCGGGGCACAACTGGGCGCACGGCTTCTACCCAAATTACCGGATGCAGTGGTTGGTTGGCTGTTCCGCGGCTTGCTGCTACTCTTGGCAACTTATATGACCCTTAAAGCATTATCAGGCTGAGGGCTTTCGCCGTGAGTAGAATTCGCCAAGGTTTACAAACTCTAAATTAAAAATGCTTATCCTGTCCGAATTTGAATGAATTGCCCTTCCCTCTAAAGGTCTACTGGGCCGATTCAAAAGTCATTTCAAGTTCTGCTCGCAACCGATCGATGTAGGCTTCGCTATCTTGAAGTTAGACAAAAATTTGAGTAATCGTCCGGATATTGCTACCCAGTTTGAAAAAAGACATTAGGGTGATGAACTCACTGTGCAGATAAGCAAAGGGAACTTCTCTGAAGGATAAGAGTATGAGATGCGTGAAAATTGAGTATGGAAAACTAACCATGCTTGCTTTCAAGATTTCGCTCCCTTAAACTGAATGGCACATGGCGTGACTTCACTCGGGTGCAGTTGAGGTGCAGAGTATCGGTCATATTCAGGGCATATTCAGGGTAGCCAGAGGCATTGTTCTGCAAGGGGTGATAGGAGAACCTGTCACTACAAGGACAGCTGAAAAGCCTGCTTAGGCACTGCGCTAGTTCGCCCTGATTTCTTTGATTTGAGCCTTCTCTAGTTCAAGTTGAGCTAGGAGAGTTTTAGTCAGCCCAGTATCTACCGTTGCAGTCGTTGGCCTTAACCGGTCAGGTTTTCTACCCCCTCAACCGTGTAGCTTCACGGTCTGAGAAAGATCAGCACAGTTACATCGGTAGCTGTCGCAACTCGCTCGCTTGGAGAAGTGTATGGGAACGGTTTTAGTTGTTGAAGATACCTTGACAGAGATGGAGATTTTGTCTCGATGCCTTCAACGAGGTGGATTGAGCACGATTGCCGCTGCCAGTGGTGAAGAAGCTTTGGAGAAAATCAGTCGGCAAAAACCAGATGTCATTGTTCTTGACGTTGTGCTGCCTGGACAAAGCGGGTTTGAACTCTGCCGTGAACTTAAGGCTAATGCCAACACTAGCAAGATTCCCATTGTGATGTGCTCTAGCAAGGGCGGCGAGATGGATAAATTTTGGGGCATGAAGCAGGGCGCTTCCGCCTATCTACCCAAGCCAGTTGACCAAGACGAGTTACTGCGTACTGTCAAGCTATTGCTCAAAAGTTTGTAAGCCTAGATGACTTTTCCTGAGCCTTTTGAGCCAGCTCCATCGAGTCTGGTACTGGCTAAGACGGCCAATCTTGCGATCACCAAACAATCTCAAGGCCGAACTTCGCCTCAGACGGCGGAGACCACTCAGCAGTTTTTGCGTCTGCATCTTCTACCAGAAACTCTACTGGCTCTGCCGGTTAAGCAGATTACAGAAGTTTTGAAGGTGGCCCTCACTGAGATCGTGCCGATTCCTCGCATGCCTGAGTATGTGATGGGTGTCCACAATTGGCGTGGGGAGGTGCTCTGGATCATTGATTTGGGTTGTCTTCTGGGGCTTCAGCCCTTATTTCAGCAACCTGTCAGTCAGCTGATTCGGACTACCGTTGTTATCCATAGCCAAGGGAAAACTTTGGGAGTGTCTGTACAACAAGTAGAGGGGATGGAATGGTGGGATTCCAACCTGATCCAGCCCTCTTCTAGGGTGACAAGTACTCCGAAATTACAGCAATTTTTACAAGGATACTTACTCAAGCCTAGTGGGGAAATGCTGGCGGTTCTCGATGGGAACCTGATTATGGCCGGCCTACCCAAGCCAGAAGTTTGATCGATTTTGGCTGATTGATTTTGGCTTGATATTGCTCGATGTTGATTCGCCTCGAACAAGGTCTATCTCCAATTTTATTCAGGACCTCAACTAGAAGCTGTCAATAGAAACCCATCATCAATCGGTTACTGCCCTGCCCCCCAACTACATTCTCCCTTCTCCCCATGCCTCAGCCCCCCTCTTCTCAAGACGGTAAGCCCTTACCCCAAAGTGAACTGAATGGTTCTTACGGGCGCACAAGTGCTAAGCAGCATTTCGGGGCCAACCGAGTCAGCACGGCATCGCCAGCAAACTTGAGGCCTGGAGCCGTGGGTAGTCATAGACAAAATAGTGACCTAAGCTCGGTCCCATCGCCCGACCTTCTTCAGACAGAAGGCCCAGGTCGCTGGCCAACGCAGCAAACAGCGGAGAAACCACTGCGGCCCTGGCAACGCCTGAGTTTGAAAACCAAGGCAACAGCTTTAGCCATTGCCTTGGGAACTTTACCCGTGCTGGCCATTGGCGCGACGGCTTACTACTTCACAAGTAACAGCGTGACGCAGAATGCTATCGATAAACAGCAGGCGCACACAATTTACTTGGCAAATCAGCTCGACCGCTTTGCCTTGGAGCGATACAGCGATATTCAAACTCTGTCTCAACTAAGCATTCTGACCGATCCTCGTCTGCGAGCAACTGCTACCCCGCGCGAAAAGGAGGCAGTGCTCAACCAATACCTCAAAGCCAAGCAGGGCTATGACAGTATTGCTGTGACTGATTTGTCAGGTCGACTGATTTTGCAGTCGGAAGGGGAAACAATTGCTGATTACAGCAAGATCGATTACTTCCAAGAAGTTATTCGAAGCAACCGCCCGGTGATCACACCACCCCGACTTTCGCAAGCGTCTTTTACCTACTCTATTTTTGCTGCTGCCCCGATTATCGATACAGCAACCGGCAAAACGATTGGCATGATTCGTTCACGGACGCCTGCTAAATATCTCAATGATATTATTCAAGCTGATGCCCAGCAGTTAACTGACAGCATTAAAGACTACGGCACTGAAAGTAACTTCGCAGTAGGTGATTTAGGCAAACTCTTTGTGGCTCCAAAGCCCGATTATATTGATAAGCCAGTTCAAGAAGTTTTTGCCACTGCTGCTGCCAACTTCAAACCAGGCACTAGCATCGTTAGCCAAGTCGACACCAACCGTCTGGATCGGCAGCAATATCTTGTTTCCTATATTCCTGCTGGTCGGCTTGAGACTTTACCCAAGCTCAATTGGGGTGCTTTGGTTGCTCAGCCCAGTGCAGAGGTCTTCGCGGCCCGCCAAGGCTTACTGCTAACCTTTGCCATTGGCACCGGTGCAACTGCCTTCTTAGTCGGTGTGCTAGCCATTTATCTGGCAAACCGAGCCACTCGCCCAATTTTGGCTGCCACTGATGCGGTAGAAAAATTAGGCCAAGGCGAGCTAGATACTCGAATCATCGTATCTGGACGGGACGAGCTAGCGGTGTTGGGTTCTAACATCAACCAGATGGCTCAGCAACTTCAGGTTCTGCTAGACGAGCAAGAGGAAGCCACTCAGCAACAATTGGCTGCTCAGGCTGAGATTGCCCAACAGCAATCGGAGAACGCTGAGCAACAGAAGCAAGCCAAAGAAGCTCTGCAAAGGCGAGCTTTAGAACTTTTGCTAGAGGTGGATCCGGTTAGTAAGGGAGATTTGACCATCCGCGCCACGGTGGACGAAACCGAAGTTGGCACAATTGCTGACTCCTATAACGCTACCATCGGCAGCTTGCGCAAAATTGTGGCGCAGGTGCAGCAAGCCGCTCGACAGGTTGTGCAAACCACCAGTACCAGTGAAGTGGCGGTGCGAGAGCTATCAGAAGAAGCATTAAAGCAGACGGAGAACATCGAAGCCGCGCTCGACAAAATTGAAGATCTATCAACGTCAGTCCAAGCGGTTGCAGCCAATGCCCAACAGGCGGAAGTAGCTGTGCAGCAAGCTAGACAAACCGTTGAAGATGGCGATATTGCCATGAACCGCACAGTGGACGGGATTGTGGCGATTCGTGAAACGGTGGCAGAAACTTCTAGTAAGGTGAAACGCCTGGGTGAGTCTTCCCAGAAAATTTCCAAAGTTGTGAATCTGATTAGCACCTTTGCCGCTCAAACTAACTTGCTGGCACTCAATGCCTCGATTGAGGCTGCCCGCGCCGGGGAGGAGGGCCGAGGCTTTGCAGTTGTTGCTGATGAAGTGCGAACCCTGGCTCAACAATCGGCTGAAGCAACGGCTGAAATCCAACAGCTAGTTGAAGATATTCAGACAGAGACCAGCGAGGTGGTTTCGGCAATGGAGGCTGGCACCGAACAGGTGGTGAATGGCACTCGCCTAGTTGAAGAAACCCGTCAAAACTTGAACAAAATCTCAGCGGCCAGCTTGCAAATTAGTTCACTGGTAGAAGCGATTGCCCAGGCTGCTATTGCCCAAACGGAGACCTCTCAATCGGTCACCCAAACTATGCAGGATGTGGCCATGATTGCTAGTAGAACTGCAACTGGATCTAGACAAGCTTCGGATGCCTTCAAGCAATTGCTGGCTGTGGCCCGAGCCCTTCAAGCCAGTGCTGCTCAGTTCAAGATTTAGGTTGCGTCAAGGGTCTTAGCAGAGAGCCTTCAGACTGGGTGGTCTTACCCCTTTCGTCCTCCCAATCTGAAGGCGTGGTATAGGAGCACCGGCATGGCGATTGATAGCGATATTCGCAAGCAAGCCTATCAGTTTTTTGTTCAAGAAGCACCAGAGCTTTTGCAAGTTATTGAGCAGGGTTTATTGAGCCTGACTCAAGACCGCAGCATCCAAAAAGTCCACACCTTAATGCGAGCCGCTCACTCGATTAAAGGAGGGGCTGCCAGTGTTGGCTCAGAGACCATTAAAGAGATCGCCCATCGCCTCGAAGACAGCTTCAAAGCTTTATACGACGAAGACTTGCAGGTCGATCCTGAACTGGAAGATTTACTCTTTAAGGCTTACGATTGCCTGCGTCTTCCCTTGATAGAAGGGATCAGCACTGGCAGAATCAATAAATCTAAAGCCGTTACAGATGCCGACCAGGTCTTTAGCCAATTAGAAGCAAAATTAGGAGATTTCCTCAACAACGCTGCTAACTTGCCCAGTTCAGTGGAGCTGGGTGTTGATATTGCTCAGTCGATTTTCGAGGTAGATGTCGCTCAGGGATTGGAGCGGCTAGAAGCGGTTCTCGCTGATCCACATGCTTACGAAGTTGCCGGAGAGCTGTGTACACAAGCCGAAGTGTTCTCGGGGTTAGCAGAGCTTCTAAACCTGCCCGGTTTCCAAAATCTATCCCAGACAGCGATTGCCGCCGTCAAAGCTAATCCTGATCAAGCGGAAGCGATTTTAGGTTTGGCCCTAGCAGACTTTCAGCAAGCACAGCAAGCTGTTCTAGCGGGTGATCGAACTCAGGGTGGCTCGCCCTCAGAGGCATTGCTGCAATGGTTAGAGCCTGTACTCCCAACTACACCTACGGAAGTTTTAACAGCCTCCAGTCTAGTCCCGCAGTTCGACCCGGCCTATGCCCAAGAAGCCCAAGATGTCCAAGATGTCCAAGACACACGAGCTGTCTTAGATGTCTTCACTGATTTAAACCTCGATTTGGACTCTAATTTAGGCACCGATTTAGACGCTGTTAATGCTGAGGAGCCTGCCTTTGATCAAGTCTTCGACCCGGCGTTTGAATTGGGTCAACAACCCAGTGAGCAGCCCACGCCCCAATCAGTACGGGTTGATTTGGACCGGCTGGATCGCCTGAATAATTTGGTGGGTGAACTAGCGATTAACCAAAGCCGGTTATCGCTACAGAACAAGCAGCTTAGAGGCTCTGTGCAAGCCCTGTTGAAACGGTTTGCTAATTTTCAGCAAATGGGGACACACCTACGGCATCTCTCGGACCAAACGATCGTCTCGCTTAAAACCAAAAATTTTGCACTGCCACTCTCGACCGGGCCGGACAGCGAATTTGATCAACTAGAAATGGATAGTTACAGCCAGATCCATTCCTATTTGCAATCTGTCTTGGAGGAAGTTGCCCAGCTTGCCGAAAATACAGGAGACGTCGCACTGTTCGCGGACCAAACAAATCACGCTGTCGAGAAGCAACGTCAGACGTTGACCCATCTTCGCGACGATTTGATGTGGGCGCGCATGCTGCCTCTGAGCGAAATTCTGGAGACCTTTCCCCGCACGCTCCGGGACATGGCCAGAACTTATGGTAAACCGGTCGATTTAAAGTTGAGCGGCACGCGGGTCCTGGTAGATAAAGCTGCTTTAGAAAAGCTACGAGCGCCTCTGCTGCACTTGTTGCGCAACGCCTTTGATCACGGCATCGAGCCTCCACAAGTGCGCCAAAAGCTAGGCAAGCCAGTCACTGGTCAGATCACGATTCACGCCTACCACCAAGGTAGCCAAACCGTGATCGAAGTCCGCGATGATGGCCAAGGAATTAACCTGGATGAGATCTGTCGTCAGGCGCGAAAGCTTAATCTGTTACCTGAAGATACCAACACAGCGATCCCAACGGCCCAGCTATATAACCTTATTTTTGAACCTGGTTTTTCAACTGCTAGCCAAGTGAGCGATATCTCGGGCCGTGGCATTGGTTTGGATGTTGTCCGTTCACAGATTCAGGAGCTTAAGGGCTCTATTAGTATCAATTCGGAGCCTCAGCATGGCACTGCGTTTACCATTCGTCTCCCTCTGACCCTGACCATTGCTAAACTGCTGATTTTTGTCGTGAATTCCTCTACTTTGGCACTGCCATTAGACAGTGTTGAGGAAATTATTATTCCAAAACCTGATCAAATCAAAACCTCAGGGGGCAAAAAACTCTTGCATTGGCGTGGCAGCATCGTGCCTGTGCGCCCTATATCGAGCTTGCTCACTTACACCTACCCCTTTCCAGAGTCAGCGCCTAGCCAGGTTTTAGTAGCGGTTCCAGCGCCTTCGGATTGGGCTTCTCCTCTATTGTTATTGCAACGGGATTCACAATTTTTTGCGCTCGAAATTGACCGTCTGATCACTGAGCAGGAATTGGTGATTAAACCCTTTGGTTCTGCTATGGCGCCACCCCCCTACATCTATGGCTGCACGATTCTGGGTGATGGTAGTTTAATCCCAGTGGTCGATACTTCAGCTCTACTCAGTGATGTGGAGGATAATTTAGTTCCGATTCAACCTAAGTTACCACCTGCTTCGATTCGCAAAGCTCCAACGGTCTTGGTCGTCGATGATTCTGTGGGGATGCGACAGACGTTAACTCTCGCTCTGCAAAAGGTTGGTTACCGTGTTTTGCAAGCCCGAGATGGCCGCGAAGCTCTAGAACATCTGCGTCAAACCTCTGAGATTTGTGCGGTGATCTGTGATGTCGAGATGCCTAACATGAATGGCTTTGAGTTTTTAACTCGTCGTCGTCAGAATCCAGAATTGAGCAAAATTCCAGTTGCCATGCTGACCTCTCGTAGCAGCCAAAAACACCAACGTATGGCAATGCTTTTAGGGGCCTCTGCTTACCTGACCAAACCTTGCCTGGAACAAGAATTGGCAGCCACATTAGAGACGATGCGCCGTGCATCAACAGCCGATAACGTGCCTCTTGTAACTGCCCTATCCGCTAAAGTTTAGAGCCATGACCTTTGAATCCACTCATTCTGCGCTCACCCATTCAGCTCGCGGTTCCCTTCGGCAGAAAAAGGCTGAGCCTCAGGTTCGAGTCATTGTTTTCTCGATTGGAGAACTGACCCTAGCTCTACATATTGAAGTAGTCTATAAGATCATCAGTAATACACTCGTTTTCGGTAGTGGCTTGAGCAATGTTGGTATTGCCCATCTGGGTGAGCATGAGCTGACGATTCTAGATCTGCAGCAGAATTTGTACCAAAATCGCACTCCAGGTCAGGCGGTGACGGCAGATTACGTGATTGTTATTCAAAGTTCTAATGGCGAATTCTACGGCATTCCAGTCTCAGTTGCGCCGACCATTATGGAGCTGCCTATCTCTACGATTCGCGTTCTCCCAGAGTCGTATCGTAATGCAGATACTCTAGGGATTGCCACTCATACTGCTGTGATCGAAGCAGAAAAGCCTCTGACTCTATTTCTTTTAGATGTCTATCAACTGCTGCATAAATTGATGCCTCAGTAGCCTGAGCGATCGCGTTTCTGCCCTAATAGATCCACCTGATATCGCTCTGGGGCTAGAACGACTTGGATGCCTTTTTGCTGACAGGCTTCGGACAACACTTGCAATTGTTGTTCTGGTGTCTGGTCAGATCCAGTCAAGGCGTTTAAAAATTCCTGAAAACCTAGAAACGCAAGTTGATAGATCGCCTGTTGACTAAACTGACCTCGAAAATAGCCACCATGCACATCCAGGTTTAGAGCAAAAAAGGCCACGCTCAAAGCAATATAATCCCAAAGCTGCAACACGGGCTTGCCGAGAGCATAGCTCACTACCCCTGTTGAGTGGCCTTGTTTAGCCGAGTTTTGGGTCAGCTCGCGATAGTCAGTACAATCAAAGTACGTAAACAAGTTGGCAACAGGCTTACTGCCGCTCGCTGAGCGAATCTCTCTTAATGCTTTGTGCTCCCGTTTAGAAGCTCGCACCTCTAAATACTGATAGGGATCCTCAAAATTGCCATCTGCCAAACGCGGATTGACAATACCGTAGAACGGTTTAGAACCTGAGCGCTGTTGCTGATTGACAAAATGCTTAACAGTGATATTGCCCAAGCGATAACCGCTGGTCCGGTTCATGGCCGGAAAACTGAAATAATTAGCGGTGGTCGAAGCTAAACGCAGTGCCAGATCACCCTCATTGCTGAAAATATAGGCTTCTTCAAAACGGCGCAGGGACGAACGTAGAAAATTGGCACGCCTGGGCATGATGGTCTCCACGGGGATGTCAGGCGCAACCAAAACTAGACGGCCCAGACTAAATACGCGACCGATTGCTGATGAAGGTGACTTATCAGGATTAACGATACTGAGGTTTCCAATCGAACGGGTATCAAATACATCTGATAAAATCCGAATCGCATTGGTTACGACAAAGCAACCCATGCTGTGACCGATAAAGGTCAGTTTGAGGCGTTTGCGGTCTTGAGAGCCTGGGTCTGGCTGAATTTTCCATTGCTCTTCTGTCAGTTTGGACTGTTCGAATACCGCCTGGTCTAGTTGCCGAATTAACTCAACTAAGTCTGGAACTCCAAAGTTGGCAGCTCGATAGGAATCACGGAAATAAGTGACCAAACGCAGGACAACCAGCATCAGAATTAATGAGAAGCCGGTCACGAACAGGAGCAAGGGAATGACTAGTAACAGAAAGGGCTTCAGGACTAGAAATGCTATCAGTGTGAGAGCACTACCAACTAATCTACCCCACAACATGCCACTAGGCAGAGAGGGTAGAGCTTTGACTGCATTGCTCAGATTCCTAGAGAAGGGGCTAGATGCATCACCCGCTGGGTTTTCTGAGGGCCAACGATAGCCGATAAACACTCGTCCCTTAGACTTGTCAATGTTCACATCATTATTGATGTAATCGTAAATGCTTTTATACCAGGCTTGCACGTCAGAAAATCTGGAGCTGTAGCCATGAATCGCAATGACTAGTTCTGGTGTTTCGTCCTTCCATAAATGTCTGGCGATCTGCTGAATCTGAGTTTCTGCTTCCGCCTTGGGCTGATCCTCTGCTATCTCAAAGATCGCAGCATCTGGCAGTGCGGGATAGACCTGCGTTGCATCGACATTAACGGGAGCGGTGCTGAGCGCAAGATAGCCTGGAATCGTCTGGTCACTTCGAGCTCTAAATTTATAGAGATCGAAGAGAGGAATGTCAGTATGAGATATCAGTTGCATGACGCCACTTTTCCTAGCCCACTTGGTTCTGTTCAATGATTTCCATATAACAAGCTCGCTTAACAAATTTACGCGCTGGGTCGGAGGGCAACTTTGAGCGCTTTTCGGGCTTTCATTTGTTGGAACACTTGCTCAATATTGCTCAACGGCTGTTGGTCACTCACCAATAGTTCCAATGGAAAACGGCGAGACGACAGTAAACCTAGAGCTTCCCGGACGTAGTAAGGTGTGTTGTGAAAAACGCCTTTGAGCGTTAATTCGCTGTAATGGAGGCGCTCAGTGCTCACCGAAATTTGGGTGTTGCGAGGACAGCCGCCGAATAAGTTGACTGTAGCCCCTGGACGCGCACAAGCAATGGCCGTCTCCCAGGCTGTCGTTACACCAGCTGCTTCAATGACGACATCAGCTCCTTGTCCTTGAGTGTGCTCACGCACCACTGCTGGAATATCGGCTAATTCGTGATAGTTAAACACAGCGGTTGCCCCTAGCTGCTGACCTAAAATCAGACGCTCTGGCTGACCACCAAACAACAATACTTTGACATCCCATTGCTGTAAGGCGGCCACAAACATCAGTCCAATCGCCCCATCTCCTAATACCGCTACCGTATCCCCGCTCCGTACATTGGAGCGAGCAGCACCATGGAGCACGCAAGCTAGAGGCTCAGTGAGGGCAGCTAGATAGTCGGGCAATGGGTCAGGAATGCGTAGCAAGTTAGAGCGCACAATGGCTGCGGGAATGCGTAGGTACTCGGCAAAGGTGCCATTGTTAAACGTCAGGTCTGAGCACAGAGAAACTTGTTGACGTTGGCAGTAAAAGCAAACCCCACATGGTGCTGAGTTGTTAGCGATTACTCGTTCACCAATCTGCCAGTCACTGATACCCTCTCCCAGGCTGGTAATCACCCCAGCAAATTCGTGACCAAAGGGCACAGGTCCGCCATTCGCCCCAAGCATTTTGGCGTGGTTACCGCGACGCCAAACTTTTAAATCAGTGCCACAGGTCGTTGCAACGCTGACCTGGACCACAATTTCACCCGGTCCAGGTTCCGGCCGTGGCAGATCTTCCAACCGCAGATCTTCTTGTCCATAAAGTAGAGCAGCCAGCACAGAGATTCTTGATGCGAGAATTCGCCCCTCAGCCTAGCAGAGCCAGTGGCTACTAGCCAGAAATAGCAGTGCTAAGCCCCCATTCCAAATCAACAAGCCAGCCATAATAAAGGGGCCATAAGTAACCATGGCGCTAGGCAGCAAAACCGACAGCAAAACGTTTTGGCCAATAGTGAGACTAAATGTGGTAATCAAGGCAACTAAGGGCATGGGATCTGAAGAACGGCGACGGCGTTTAGCAGTAAAAAAGTAGCGAGGAAGGCGCATGATCTCTAAGAATAATGGTAGAAGAGCTTACATCTCTAGCTAGCGTTCCCGGTTGTTTGGGCGAGGGAACGAGCTTGCCACCTGCTGGCCTGGTACTTGTACTTCGTGCCTCTGTGCCTATTCAAATCAGGGATTGCTCCTCCTCTCCAAATCGACCTATACTGCTTGAGCAATCAGGCTTTGACGCCCTTGGGGGACAGAACGATGCGGCTGGGCAAAGTCGTTAAATCAAATTCCCACTGCGACTACGTTGTCCAGGTTGACGATGCTAGGGCCGTCATTAGTCCGCCACAGGCTGAGGACTACGGTTTCGGTAGTTTTGTGAAGATCGAAGGCCCAGACAAGCGACACTGGGCAGTTGGGGTTATCTACAATTCACAACTGGTCAATCCGCTTTACAACAGCAATGGTCCGCGTCTGACCAGCGAACCTGATCCGTTGTTTACGCCAGATTTGGTCAACGAGATCCGCACGTTGCTCAGCGTTGTCTTGATCGGCAGCCTCGAAGAAACCTCTGGGGTTCAGGGCATTCCTCGCGTGGTGGTTCCTGTCGATATGCCGGTTTGCACCATGACCCAGTCGGAAGTCAAACGGTTTCACAGTGGCCAATCGGGCAAGCCGCAGTTCTGTTATTACGGCCATTTGTTGCGCTCAGGCGGTCCTTTTGCACCCCAACTAGTGCATCAGATTCTAGAAGAGATCAGCGGTTTGTTTGAGGGGCCAGAAGGGCGGGCTCTAGAAATTTTGCGTCGGGAGATGTCCTGGAAAATTACGATGGGAGCTATGCGTTAACCAATGACGCTCAAACCCTCGCAACTAGTCAGCCTTTTGCACAGCAAACGGGATGACTTTGCCCATTTCAATCACCAGGCGATTACAGATCTACAGCGCTATCGAACCAGCTTGAAACAGGTTGCTAAGCTCTCAGCCGCTGAAGTCGATGAGAAGTTGCGCCAGTGCGAAGCGCCAGGGGCGATCCCGTTAGAACCCACTCATGCCAGGACGGGTTGGATACTGAACGCGCAGCTCAATTTCACTAGCCGTGAGCAGAGCTTTGATTGGGCCCGCCAACGCATTGTTGGTGTCTCTACGTTCGCGGTTGACGGCTCTCAAGTTTTTCCTAGCAAAGACTTGTCACTGCCGATTGCATTGGTGCAAGTGGGTTGGTTTGAGAACCCTCACACTTTAGATGGCAAGTACACCAAAGATGTCGAACTCGATGTCATGACACCCGCGGAATTGCGCACTAGTAATAGTGGTGAACCCGCCGACCGACGCGTGAATATGCGCCGCTTCCAGATGGAAACTGAGCGGCTCATCACCTATATGCGTTCGCGTCAGTCCTGCGAGAATTGCCTAGTTTTTCTAGATGGTTCTTTGATCGCGACCTTCGCTGAAGCACTGGATGCTGAGGGGCAAAAATTTTATGTAGATTGTCTCCTCAGCTTATTGCGCACGAGTGAACAAACTCGTGTGCCGCTAGTGGCTTACATCGATACCAGTTACAGCCGTGATCTGACGACGCTGCTACAAGTTTTATTCGATCTACCGCCAACCCGCTCGGTTCATGATGCGCAGTTACTCAACCCGATTTTGCAGCGTTGGGGCGATCGATCCGGCTGTTTTCGCAGTGTGCGCGGCGGTGATACTGGTATTTTGAGTGACTATCAAGAACACGAAAATCGCATTGCCTTCGCCTATCTCAAAGCCCACGAAGGCTATCCTGTGCGTTTGGAGTTTCCTGTCTGGCTGGTGGAGTCGGGCTTGCTGGATCGTGTCTTAGATTGGGTTCGCTGCGAAGTGATTATTGGCGGTGGTTATCCTTATGTAATTGAGACTGCCGATCAAACTGCTGTGCTTCAGGCAGAAGATCGCTACACCTTCTACCGCATCTTGCAGGATTGGGCTGAGCAGGAAGAGCTATCCTTGCGCTTCTCACGCAAGATGGTCAGCAAAGTGCGACGGCGGCGTTAGCTGCCGTTTGTAGAGCCAATCTAGAACCAGGTTATTAGGTCATAACGAGTCATCTAGGGGGTCGTCTGATCGGATGATGCAAACCGGATGATGCAAAAGGAAGCCACTAAGCTTTGTTTGGCATACTCAGGGAGGCGGCAATTTTTTAAAATTCAGCCCTTGTCCAACCTACCTTCCAACTCTGCGAAAGCTTCCAATTATGCTGGAACCTATAAGGTGGTAGAACCCCACCAGGGCACAAAACCCTTGGGACTGTTGGTTTCTAGGTTAGTAAAGCGAGGGCGCCTCGTAGGGATAGTCTTTCATGGCACTGAACGCTGGTAAGCAAGCACGGCTGGGTAAAAGGCTACTAAATCCACTCGTGAGAAATACAAAAGCGCTACTGGCGCGCTTGCAAGTACCACCGGGTTCTGCTGACTATGAAGCTTGGCGGCATCGCTTTCTCATGGAACGCCTTCAGTTAGGTCTATGGGTGGCCTTTGCTTGTCTGATCACGTTTGTGCTGCGCGACCTCTACAACGTAGCCTTCCCGTTGAAAGAGATGCAGGGCATGCCCCAAGAGCTGGCAGGTCTGTGGATTGTCATGGACACGCTCACGGTGCTGCTGCTACTGGCGGGTTTAGTTTTGCGCCGTACGCAGTGGGGTTATCGCCATCCCACTGTCTTGTTTTTGGGGCTTTCCTGGTCTCTGACCTTGGTGCCTCAGGTTCTAACCACTCTTAGAGGCTTACCTCTACCCGATCTGCTGTCCTGGAGTTTGGTGTTTCTTACCCAGGCCACGCTTATTCCAATCCGCTGGCAGTTGCATCTGATCTCGCAATTAGGAGTTTTGGTTTATTACGTCGGCGTTTATTCGGCTTTGGGCTTGACCGTCATTCAAGGCCAATCCATCTATAACGTCACTATCTTTTTGTATCTCTTTTGGTTTTGCTTCATTTGCGATCTAGCTGTGTATCTGTATGAGCGTTTACAGCAAGCTGAGTTTGAATCCCGCCGCGAATTGAGAGTATTTTTGCACGCAGTTTCTCACGACCTGCGCACACCGGTCATGGGAACCTCGATGGTTTTGCAGAAATTGTTGCAGCAGCCTACCGAGGACGTCTCTGTTACCAAAACAACTCTCCAACGTATGCTTCAGGGTAACGAACGTCAACTGACGCTGATTAACTCACTGCTAGAAGCTCATTTGAGCGAATTGCAGGGGGTCGTTCTACACTGCGAGCCGGTGCAACTTTGTGCTCTGGTCCAGTCGGTGCTCGCCGATTTGGACCCTTTGCTAATCAAAAGTCAAGTCGTGCTGGTTAATCAGATCGCGGATGATCTACCGCTGATTCAAGCTGACCCGATTCAGCTTTGGCGCGTGTTTGGCAACCTAATCGCCAATGCCCTGAAACATAATCCCCCCGGGCTTAAGCTACTGCTCACAGCAACACCGGAGCAAAATTTTATCCGTTGCACCATTGAGGACAATGGAATCGGCATAAACCCATCCCAGCTTCGGCGCCTATTCGAGCTGTATGTCCGCGGTACTCGCAGCCGCTACACTCCTGGTCTCGGTTTGGGCTTGTACCTTTGCCGTCAAATCATCACGGCCCATGGTGGTGATATTGGTGTAAGCAGTGAGCTCGAAGCTGGCTCAACTTTCTGGTTTACCCTGCCTTGTGCTGGACAAACCGCCTTGCCCCGAGCCTTGCCCTAAACCCGGTCTCGACGCTTGTTCCTACTCCACAGCCGCTGGTTGTGCTTCTGGCGCTAGAAACTCCTGCTGCTTCAGAATCTCGTAAAGGTTTACAGTCTCCTCTAGCAAGCAAGCATGGCCGCATTGGGGCAGCACCAGCGCTTTAGAATTTGGCAACTGCTCATGCAACCACTGCACCTCAGTCACCGAAGGTAGCAAGCGATCGGCACCGCCTGCGATCAGTAAAACTGGCTGAGTGAGTTGGGCTAGCTCTTCAGGGCTGATCCGAAAGTTATATAGCAGAGACATTCGCCAGCTAGCCGTTTGGACTGGCACCATTCGCATAGCATCCAGAAGCGCGCGACGATTCGCCGTTAAGATCCGGCTGGGATTCGATAGAAACGGTAGCAGCCCCAAAGCCGCAGTTCGGTAAAGACTGTCAGGCGTGTAATTAGATAGTTGACCAAGCCAGTACAGCCAGGGTCGCCGATGGTAAGAAGAAGCCGGGTTTATCAACACGATATGGGTGAACAGCTCTGGCGCTTTGACCGCAGTGCGCAGGGCGAGACAGCCGCCGAAGGATTCCCCACATAAGTAGACCGACCGCCGCAACGGGGAACCCGGCCTAGCCTTACCCAGTTCTGCCCAGACTAACTCGACCAAAGCTGTCGCTAGACTATCCCAATCATCGTGGTTCCAAGGCGGAAGAGCCAGGCAGCGCACCTCAAAGCCCTGCTCCAGACCTGCGGTTTGCGTGTGCAGGAGCTGCCCCGTGCCGTCCATTCCGGAGGCGTAGACAAACAGGGGCCGGTCAGACTTGCTGCGCCCCTCCTGTCCCCGCGCCACGTTTACCTGCTTCGGTGTAATGAAGAAGGGGCGGTTCTGGTTCTGATTATCCTGGGCCCGGTTGGGTTCGAGCGGACTGTTGTTGTTGGAATCTGGCATGATAATCAGCTTGTGACAGCAAGGGGCAGCTCGTACAGCAAAGCGACTAAATATCTAGGTTCTGAGCCAGCTTGGAAACCAGTAGCTCAAGAGAATAGCTCAGGAAAAAGCAGGACTAAAGCCAACTGGAGTCTCTAACCGCGATTGCTGCAGCAGTTCAATCTGGTTTTGGCAGCTACGAGACAGCTCAGCCGCTACCCGACCCGCTTGACGGCCCCGATAGGCTTCTCGCTGCGCTTGGGTAATCCACACAGGCTTGCCAATCACCACCTCGACCTGACGATAAACCACCATTGGGTGCCAGCCCTCGCGTTGAAACAGTGGTTCACTGGGATCGAACCAGCTCAACAACCGCAAAGGAATGGCAGGCGGGCTCACTTCTTCCTGCGACACAATGGCCACTGGCACTACAGCTAAATCGGACACCGGAGCCCGTAGCGCTAAATGCGCAAAGCCTCGATGAAACTTGCTCATCTGATCTGGAGCCGTGAATTGCGTCATTGGCTCACCACCCTCAGGGAAAACCCCCACCATTTGGCGAGCCCGCAGTAGGGCACTGGCCTGTTGGAAAAAGCTTTGTTGCCGGTGGTCAGCTTCAGACAAAGGAAAGCAGCCTAACTGATTGACCAACTCCCGCATGACGGGCACCTGGCTCATGTAGTGATGGCAGGCAAAGCGGATCGAGCGCCCCAAACCCACCATTAACAGAGGTGCATCGATAAAGCTGCGGTGATTGCTGACGACCAGCGTCGGGCCTCGCTCCGGTAGGCGGCTTTGATGATGGACCCGCACTCGCATTCCCAATAGGGAGAGCAGCAGGCGGGAGGTGTTCAGCGGGGTGCTTAGCAGCAGACTGTCCGGTAGCATAGCGACCTGCAGGAATTAAGACTATCTTAGAGTCTCGCAATACTCCGTTACAGCATTCATCAACCGGGCTACAGAGCTGTTTAGCAGCAAAGCTGCCTCTCCAGGCATAGCGCTTGCTACAACCGGCCTGATCAGTTCGGTATTTGCACCTAAGTACTGGCTCTGATTCACTTCCAGGCTGCGTCACAATGGAGTGAAAACAGGCAATCGTGCTACTTGCTCTTGTTGCACCAGGCCAGGAGACCCCCAAATCCATGAACGTTAACGAACCCCGTAGCTTCTCGCTAAATTTCTCTGGCCTTGGCTGCCCCTTGTTTGCCCTTTGCCTGATCTTGCTACTCAGTTCGGTGGGCTTGGGCTGGCTGGTGAAAGCCTCTTTTGTACTCTTGCTGCTCTTGCCCCTGGTGCCGGTGGTTTTGATCTACGGTTTTCAGTGGTGGTTCCGACGCAATTTAGTCACGGCTGCCTGTCCAATCTGTAGCGTTGAGTCGCAGAATCTTAAGGGAGTGGAGTTCCGCTGTCCCAGTTGTGGTGAACCGCTAAAGGCGGAATCTCAGCAGTTTGTCCGTCTGACCCCTCCCGGCACGATTGAGGTGCAGGCCCAAACGGTTGATATCCAATCTAACGTCATCGAAATCCAAGCGCACGAAGAATAGATAGCATGACCGCCCTCGCCGCTGGCTGGCAGCACCAATTTGTTGAAACCAATGGAATTCGTCTGCACTGCGTACTGCAGGGCGAAGGCGACCTCGTGGTTTTGTTGCATGGCTTTCCTGAGTTTTGGTATTCCTGGCGCCACCAAATTCCGGTTCTCGCCAAACACTTTAAGGTCGTTGCACCTGATCTACGAGGCTACAACGACTCCGATAAGCCGGAAAGTGGCTACGACATGCAGACCCTGATGGATGACATACGGGGTCTCATTACCGCTCTAGGCTACAAGCGCGCTCACATCGTCGCCCATGACTGGGGTGGCTCGATTGCCTGGCATTTGGCCCAGCAATACCCCAAAGTTGTGGATCGACTGGTGGTGCTGAACTGCCCTCACCCCCAGCGGATGGTTCAAGAACTGGTCACTAACCTAGATCAGTTGCGTCGCAGCTGGTACTTCCTGGGCTTTCAGGTGCCCTGGTTACCGGAGTGGTTAATCCAGCGCAATCTCAATGAGTTTGTGCGTCGTCTGTTTCAGGAACAAGCGATTCGCAAAGGCGCTTTTTCTTCGCGAGACATCGAGATTTATCAGGCGGCTCTGGCTAAGCCGGGTGTTCTACCCGCCGCAATCAATTACTACCGTGCAATGTTTGCGCCCGCCCAACTGCCCAAGCTCTTCACCCAGGTAGCCACGCCAATTACTGCGCCCACGTTGCTGCTTTGGGGCGAGGAAGACTTCGCCTTGAGCAAAAAACTCACTGAGGACACCGAGCGCTTTATTAGCGCTCCCTTCTTGCTGAAATACATTAGCCAGTGCGGCCATTGGATTCAGCAAGAAGCCCCACAAACCGTGAATCGGGAACTGCTCACGTTTCTGCGCGCTGATCAGGAAAAGAGCAATGGCAAGTTAGGTCAGGGACGGTGATTCTTGAAGTACGCCTTGTAAACTTCGTGGGCGATAGGAACGGCTGAGACAGCACCAAAGCCGCCATTCTCCACGACTACAGCAATGGCGATTTGAGGATTACTCACCGGTCCAAAGCCGACATACAGCGCGTTGTCCTTCTGTCCTGGAACTTCGGCGGTGCCAGTTTTGCCTGCAGTCAGCGGAATTGAACCGTCATTTAGCCGTCGAGCAGTACCACGCTGGACCACAGCGATGAGACCACTGCGAATGGTCGAAATCGTGCTAGGGGAGAGGCCCGTTTGCTCAGGTCGGATAGCAGGCAGGTTGTTCTGTGAGGCTAGCAGGTGAGGCTTCACGCGCCAACCGCCATTAGCGATGGCTGAATAGATCACGGCTAGTTCCAGAGGAGTCACCTGGACCAGACCTTGACCAATGGACATGCTCACCGTGTCTCCCCCGTACCAGGGTTCACCGTAGAGCTTTTCCTTCTCTGCTGGGGTGGGAACCTGACCGCGGCTACCCCCAGTGAAGCCTAAAATTTCGGTCTCGCCAATGCCCAGTTTGCGGGACCACTTAGAAATCTCCTCAGGTCCGGTCCTCAACCCCACCTGATAGAAAAAGGTGTTGCTGCTGACTGCGAGGGCTTGGGTGAAGCCGATTACGCCAGCACTGCTGCCATGCTCGTGGAATAAATGCCCGCCCAAGTTGATATAGGCATAGGTGCCCACGCGCGAGTTGGGAGAATATTTGCCGGACTCGATGCCAGCCACTGCGGTCACAGGCTTGAAGGTGCTGCCCGGTGGGTAGCCCTGTAAGGCCCGGTTCAGGAAGGGCTGAGATTCTCCTTGCAGGCGTTCCCATTGCGCCTGAGAGATGCGGCGCGTGAAGATATTGGGATCAAAAGTCGGGCCGCTAGCCAGGACCAAGATTGCGCCCGTCTTAATATCGAGCGCAACCACGCCGCCTCGACGCTTACCGAGCGCTGCTTCAGCCGCTTTCTGCAAATCGACGTCTAGAGTTGTTTGCACAGAGGTCCCAGAAACTGGCGCCTGAATTGCTAACAAGCGCAACTCTTGGCCCCGAGCATCGACCTCTACCTGGCGCCCCCCAGAGACGCCCTGCAACTGCTTCTCAGCGATTCGCTCGATGCCCATCTGCCCAACGATAGCGCCCATCCGATATTCCGGGTGAGCCTTGAGATCGTCAGCGGTGGCCTCACCGATGTAACCCAACACATGCGCTGCCAGATCACCGTTGGGGTAGTATCGGCTGGACTCTGGCCAGATCTCCACACCAGGAAACTGAGCCAACTGCTCGCTCAGTAAAACAAAAGTGCGGGGGCTTAGATCCCGGCTGATGCGAACTGGCATGGCGGAGTGGTAGCCCGTCTGCTTCAGCTTCTCGAGAATCTCAGCGGCTGGAATCTTGAGCAAGGTTTCCAATCGGGCTGCCGTCTGTTTCCACTGGGCTGGGGACTCCTCACGGGGCCATAGGTAAACGGAGCGGGACAAACGGTTTCCAGCCAGAATGCGGCCTTTGCGGTCGAGGATCCGACCCCGATCAGCAGGGATCGGCACTGGACGAACGCGATTCTGCTCGGCTAGTTCACGGTTGTAAGTGCCTTCTAACAGTTGAAGTTGGGCTAGACGGCAACCGAGGCCAACGGTCATTAGTGTGGTCAGCACACCCAAGACAATCGCCTGCCGGGTACGGGTTGCGTGGTTGGTAGCAGAACCAGGGGCCTTTAAGAACCCACTGTGCAGGGGAGATATTGCCATAGGACGCAGTCGTAAAAATTGCTGCTGCGATAGTTAAAGAATTTGCGCGTGGCGATGCCGAATATCCAGGTCGATGCAACTCAAGTAGGCTTAACGCCTTCGATTTCCATCGCCTCTCATGGCCCACAGCGCCGATACGCAGCAAACGCTGCCTCTGTTATATTTCGCCTGGCACACTTCGGCAACCGGATCTTTAAAACTAATGCTCCCAAATGGGTGCGTCAACCTCAACTTGTTTTTCCAGCTCATCTCCAACTCACTGTTAGTCGGTTTGTCAACTTAGATCCGGCAAGAAATTTATAAGAGTAAGAGCTGGGTTTTGCTGCTCTGCTCACTACAAAAAACACTTTGCCAGATTTCTTTAGTCTTTCCGCGAGTTTTGACGCGTTTAGCTTCGCAATGGGCTTCGGCAGTTGGTTCTCGAAGGCAAGGTTATCAGGCAGCGAATTTGCGAATCGGTATCATCAGGGAAGCAGCCTCAGCGTCCGGATGAATTCATGACAACTGGTCTCCCCTCTACCACCCGCACCGACACCCGCACCGATAATTTTGTGATTAGCTTTGCGCCCCTGTCGCTCGATGAGGTTTACGCCTTGGCTGAGGATGAGAGTAACGGCGCTATCGTGGTGATGAGCGGTACTGTGCGAGCACAAACAGAAGGGCGGGCCGTTGAGTTCCTGGAGTATCAGGCCTATGAACCGATGGCGATCAAGATCTTTGAGCAGATTGCCCGTGACATTCACCAACGCTGGCCAGAAGCAGGCCAGGTTGTCATTCATCACCGCATTGGCAAGCTAGGCATTGGTGAGATCAGCGTTTTAGTGGCTGTCGGTTGCCCTCATCGAGCTGAAGCCTTTGACGCTTGCCGTTATGCGATCGATACACTCAAACACAACGCACCCATTTGGAAGAAAGAGCACTGGATTGATGGCAGCAGCACTTGGGTCAGCATCGGTGCTTGTGAGCAGCCAGAAGGTTGTTGAAATTCCAGCAACAATTCCAGAAACAATTTTGGCAAAGATTACAGACAATTCCAGAGTCTTCTAGAGATAAGCACACACTGTGGAAAAAGCAACAGACTTAAACGTATTAGTTAAACGTGCTGGACGATACATAACTGCTGTTTAAACTTTGTTAGCTTCTCTCAACTGGAGGCATTGCCTCTGGCTAGACGCACAGTTTTGAGGAGCGAACACGGGCAGGCGTGTAATTTCCAGAAAGACCCTTTTGAGCAGCCTGACAGGTCTGGCAGCAGCGATTGCCTTTGCTGGTTGTACCAACACTCCTCCCAGCGCTAACTCTGCTGCTATTAGCTCTGAGCCCAGCGCCGCCGCTAATTCTGCCACCGATACCAGCCAGCCCCTGAAAGTAGGCGCTAATGTGGGCAATGTGCCCTGGGAGTTTGAGGGCAAAAGCGGTAAATTAGTTGGCTTTGAGATCGACTTAATTAACGAGATTGCCAAACGTTTGGGCCGCCAGGTTGAGTTTGTCAATACGCCCTTCACAGGTCTCTTTCCTGCGGTGTTGTCGAATCGGATCGATGCTGCGGTGTCTTCGATTACGATTACCCCCAAACGTATGGAAACCCTCGATTTTGCCCAGCCCTACTATGACAGTGACCAGTTGCTTACAGTCAAAGCCAACAGCGGCATTACTTCAGTCAAAGACCTCAAAGGCAAAGTAGTTGCAGTGGATACCGGCTCAACCGGCGATATTTGGGTTAAAGACCACCTGCAAGAATACAGCTTTAAAGAAGTACGGCGTTTTGAGGGCTTAAATCCTGCCATGCTGGACCTAACTGCAGGCCGGTTTGATGGCTATATTTCTGATATTCCAGCCACCCTTTACTACACCAAAGATAAGCCCGAACTCAAAGTGGTTGAGCGAATCAAAGCAGGCGAGCAATACAGTGTGATGTTTGCCAAAGGTAATCCGCTGCGCGATGAGTTTAACACCCAAATTGAAGCGCTCAAAAAGGATGGAACCTTGGCAAAGCTCTATGAGAAATGGTTTGGCAGTGCACCTGAAGCAGGAACTTCCACCGTAGAAGTGGTGCCACTGCCTAGCCCCAGTCCTTAAGCTTTTGATGGTAGAGGCTCTGGGGAACATGCAGAGGCTCTAGCGACTATGAAAATCTTGGACACCTTTTTCAATTGGCGCGTTCGCTGGGACTCGTTGCCGTTACTGCTTGAGGGTCTGCGGTTAACGGTCTTGTTGGGAGGTGCAATTATTTTCCTGAGCACCCTGCTAGGGCTCGTCGTGGCGCTAGTGCGGTTATATGCGCCTCGGCCTCTGCGTTTTCTGGCGGTTATTTTTATCGATGTCATGCGGGCGATGCCGCTGCTGGTGATGCTGGTCTTGGTGTACTACGCCTTGCCCTTTGTCGGACTCACGCTCGCCCCGTTTACGGCTGCCTTGTGGGCAATCTCTCTGGTGGGCAGTGCTTATGCTGCGGAGATCTTCCGGGCTGGTATCCAGGCGATACCGAGAGGCCAACTGGAAGCTGCTCACGCCTTGAGCCTCAACTACTGGAGCCTGATGGGGGATGTAGTGCTGCCACAGGCAATGCGCATTGTCATTCCACCATTAACTAACAATGCCATTTCACTGATCAAAGATACGGCCCTGGCCTCAGTTGTTGCGATGCCAGAATTGCTGAAACAAGCAACCCAACAACAGGCATTAGCGGCCAATCCAACACCCCTGATCGGTGCCGCTCTGCTGTATTTGTTATTGCTGCTGCCGTTAGTGCGGTTAGTTGTGTTCTTTGAGCAGCGATTTCGGGCGGAGAGCCGCTCATGAGTCAACCTTTTATCGAGTTTCGAGATGTCTCTAAGCAGTTTGGGAAATTTTCTGTCCTGAAAAATATTGATCTCCAAGTAGCCGATGGCGAAGTGGTGGTGGTGAGTCCCAGTGGTGCGGGTAAATCGACCCTGATCCGCTGTATTAATCTGCTCGAGAGTTACAACCAGGGCGATATTTTTGTTGACGGCATGCGCGTCCAAGTGGGCCCCAATTTAGCAGCCGTGCGACAGCGTGTCGGCATGGTCTTTCAACAGTTCAACCTGTTTCCCCATCTGACAGTGCTGCGCAATGTGGCGTTGGCTCCGATGCGGGTCAAGGGCCTCTCGGTGCAGCAAGCAGAGGCACGAGCAATGGCCCTGCTGACCCAGGTGGGCATTGCGGAACAGGCCCTCAAACGTCCGCCGCAACTCTCGGGCGGGCAGCAACAGCGGGTAGCGATTGCCCGTGCCCTAGCTCTGGAACCGCGAGGTCTGCTATTTGATGAACCCGCCTCAGCGCTGGATCCAGAAATTGTCCATGAGGTGCTGGATGTGATGCAGCGACTGGCAAAAAGTGGGGTGACCATGATTGTCGTGACCCACGAGATGGGCTTTGCCTGCCGCGTCGCTGACCGCGTGATCTTAATGGAGGCGGGAGAAATTTTAGAACAAGGCCCACCCCAAACCTTTTTCGATAATCCTCAGCATCAGCGCACCCAGGCATTTCTCAATGCAGTGCTGCATCACTAAAGAAAGACAAAATTTGATATTCTCCCCCTTCTTATGACTCAACCGACTGCGCTCCAGGTCGACTTTGTGCGCCAACAATTTCCCGCCTTAGCGGGCGATTGGACATTTTTTGATAACGCAGGTGGTTCCCAAACGCTCAAGCCAGTGGTGGATCGGATCAGCGAATTTTTGCTGACCTCTAATGTGCAACTGGGGGCTTCCTATGCGGTTTCTCAATGGGCCGGGGAGCGGCTAGCGAAGGCAACTCAAGCGATGGCAACCCTGATTAACGCCACCGATGTCTCGGAGGTGGTGATGGGTCCTTCAACCACGATGCTGTTGCGCATTCTCTCGCTCTGTTTGGCCCAAACCTTTGAGCCCGGCGATGAAATTATTGTCACCAATTGTGACCATGAGGCCAACATCGGTGCTTGGCTGGATTTGGCAAAACAGGGTATCCAAATCAAGGTTTGGCAACTCAATGCCGATAGCTTGGAATTGCATCTGGAAGAGCTAGAGAGCTTACTCAGCCCTCGTACCCGCTTGGTCGCGCTCACCCATGCCTCGAATATTTTGGGCACGATTAACCCAATCAAAGCTATTACCAAACTTGCCCATGCTCAGGGGGCTCTAGTCTGCGTGGATGGTGTTGCCTATGCGCCCCATCGTCTGATTGATGTCCAAGATCTGGATATCGATTTCTATGCCTTCAGCTTTTACAAAGTCTATGGTCCGCATCATGCGTTGCTCTATGGCAAGCGTGAGCATTTGCTAGCGTTACCAGGCATCAATCATTACTTTATTGGCCAGACGAATATTCCTTACAAGTTCCAGCCGGGTAATGTGAATTACGAACTGAGCTACGGCATGCTGGGGCTTTGCGACTATCTCAGCGAACTGGCGCAGCACCACTATGCGAGCGAGTTGCCCTAGATTTACGCCAGCAAATGGTGCAGGCGTTCGAGTTGATTAGTGCTCACGAAGAAGCGCTAGGAGAGCGCTTGCTCAGCTATCTGCGCACTAGGCCTAAAGTCCGGGTGATTGGTCAAGATAGGGCTGAACGCAGGCGTCGAGTGCCTACGATTGCTTTCGTGGTTGATGGTCTCCCCAGCGAGGCTGTTCCCAGCTACATAGACGCGCACAAGATCGGCATCCGTTACGGTGACTTTTATGCTCGGCGGTTGATCGAAGACCTGGATCTGCAAGCAAAAGGCGGTGTGGTTCGGGTCAGCATGGTGCATTACAACAGCCTAGAAGAGGTGGATCGTTTGATTCACTATCTCGATCAGGTGCTCTAAGAGAAGCACGGGAACAGCATTGCTCATCGTTGCTAGATTCGAAGGCTTGCGCTTACCTCAGGGAATCCCTGGAGAGCGGTAGACTGGCGTAGACCTTGTTAACTGCTCCTGCTCGTCAGTACACCCCCATGCAATTCGCTAAGCGTCTCCAACAAATTCCGCCTTACCTATTTGCCGAAATTAATCGTAAGCGCAGAGAACTGGTAGAGCAGGGGGTGGACATCATTAATCTGGGCGTTGGTGATCCTGACCGACCGACGCCGGACCATGTGATTGCTGCAATGATTGCAGGCTTGCAAGATAGCTCGACTCACAATTACCCGCCCTACCAAGGCACCCAGGAGTTTCGGGAGAGTGCAGCTTGTTGGCTGGAGCGGCGTTTTGGCGTGGGCGGTTGGGATGCAGAGACTGAAATTGTGTCGTCGATTGGCTCTAAAGAGGCGATTCACAATACCTTTTTGGCCTTCGTTGAACCGGGGGATTACACACTGATCCCCGATCCGGGCTATCCGGTTTATCGCACCTCTACGATCTTTGCGGGGGGCGAATCTTACACAATGCCCCTCAAGCCTGAAAACGATTTTTTGCCGGTCTTAAGTGCGGTTCCTGAAGAGATTGCCCGCAAGGCTAAATTGCTGTGGATTAACTATCCCAATAACCCTACAGGGGCACTGGCGACTCTAGATTTCTTTCAAGAGCTGGTCGATTTTTGCAAGCACTACGACATTCTGTTGTGCCACGACCATGCTTATGCCGAAATGGCTTATGAGGGCTACAAACCGCCGAGCATCTTTCAAGTTAAAGGTGCCAAAGATATCGCCATTGAGTTTCATAGCTGCTCGAAGTCCTACAACATGACTGGTTGGCGGGTCGGTTTTGTAGCAGGCAATGCGGTTGGTATTCAGGGTCTCAGCCAAGTCAAGACCAATGTCGACTCCGGTGTGTTTAAGGCGGTGCAACGAGCGGCAATTGCCGGTTTTGAAACCAGTGAATCAGACCTGCAAGCTTTGATGGCGGTTTATCAGAAGCGCCGCGATTTGATCGTGGAAGGCTTTAACTCGCTGGGCTGGCAGTTAGAAGCGCCCAAGGCCACTCTCTACGTTTGGGTGCCTGTTCCTAAGGGCTATACCTCTACAGAATTTGTCACCTTGTTGCTCGACAAGTGCGGCATTGTTGTGCCTCCTGGCAATGGCTATGGGGCCTGTGGAGAAGGTTATTTCCGCGTTGCGTTAACGGTGGAAGACAACCGCATCCGTGAAGCAATTGAGCGCATGGAGTCTGTAGGCATTCATTACGAGCCTTGATTTGGCAAGGTGATGGAGGTTAGAGAGATGTACTCTTTTCTGTTCTCCGCCCTCTCAAGAGCGCTCCTAAAAACACTCATCTAGAAGGTCATGAGAAACTTCAAAGTCATTGTTGAAAAGCATCCCGACAACTACGTCGCCTATCCTCTGGGTCTGAAAGGAGTGGTGGTTGGTGAGGGAGACACTTACGAAGAAGCCTTAGCCGATGTGAAGTCAGCTATTCAGTTTCACATTGAAACTTTTGGTAAGGCTGTTCTTTTGAGTACACAGTGAATTCCCAAATACGGACTAGTTTTAGCCAAAGGATTTTAGTAGTGCGCTGATTCAGTCACTAACGCTATTCGCTTGAAGTTTTAGTAAAAATCACCTTTATATGTAGCTCCTTTAGTTGCTGAAGTTTTTCAAGAGTATCTGACTCAGGTAGAGGAGTGTAGACAACAAACCTTAAATCTGTTGCTTCTGCTACCAGAAAAGCTGTGTATTCAAATACCAAACGTCCCACTAAGGAATGCTCGTATTCTTTACGTCCGAAGGGTCTGCCAAACACGTCATGGCGAGACCACCAATCCCGAAACTCGGGACTGACCCTTTGCAAGTCTTCTATCAGTTCTATTAATCTCTCATCGCCTAAGTAACGACTACAAGTGCTACGAAATTTGGACAAAACAAACTGAGCATGGTCTTCCCAATCGACAAGCATATGACGATGAGCTTCGTTGGTGAAGAAGAACCAGACAAAGTTACGTTCTCTCTGCAGCAGCACACTAAAATCGCCAAAGAGGAGACTGGCAACCTGATTCCAAGCCAGGATATCCCACCTTCGTCCTGTTATGTAAGCGGGACCAGCTTCAAAATGATCTAGAACCCGCTGATGAACTGGGCTAATGCTCTCGCGCTGTTCCGTCAGATCAGGTGGAGACTGTCCGAGCGCCAGCATAAATAGATGGTTCCTTTCCTCTGCTGTTAATTTAAGCGCGCGAACTAGACTCTCTAGCACTTGGGCAGAGACGCGAATATCCTGTCCTTGCTCTAGCCAAGAGTACCAGGTTGTACTTACAGAGGCCAATTGAGCGACCTCTTCCCGGCGCAGGCCAGGCGTGCGCCGACGACCAACCGGAAACCCCATTTCTTCAGGAGAGAGACGAGCTCGGCGCGTCCGCAGGAAATCTCTAAGTTCTCTGCGTCTTTGCTCGTCATTCATCAAACTTGGCTTCCACCTGAACCGATTAGAATTTATACCATCATAAATGGTTTCTGGTAATGTCATCAGCCAATCGTTATGTTGAAAACAGCAATTGCTCTGGATAGAGCTTATTCAAATCCCCAGAGAGATCACTACGGACATGAAAATATTTTTAACAGGAGCTACCGGCTATGTTGGCAGCGTCATTGCTGAGAAGTTGCTGGCAGCTGGGCACGAAGTGATTGGGTTTGCACGTTCTGATGAAGCTGAAACTAAGTTACACCAATTGAGTATCAAGCCGCATCGTGGAGATTTATCCGATGCACAAAGTATTAAACGAGGTATTCAACGAGCAGATGCAGTTATTCATGCAGCAGGTCATCAGCCGATGGTAGAGCCAGGACGAGGCGTAGTTGTCATAACTAATCAGAACGATCCCTCCTGGCAGAATGACTTTATTAGGATGCTTGGAGCGGAACGCAATACTGTCAATATTATTCTCTCTGCTCTTGAAGGATCTGAGAAGCCATTTATCTTCACTAGTGGCTCATTTGTGGTTGCCGATCTTGCAAGTGGTGATGCCAGTGATATTGTTTACGACGAGGACGCATTGTTTGCTCCACCATCTTTTATGGCTCCTCGGGTTGAAACGGAAAACCTTATTCGATCGGCTGCCTTACGTGGTGTCCACAGCATAGTTATCCGCCCACCAATGATATTTGGACGGGGTGGGACGTGGCAAATTCTTCACCTGATCGAACGAGCCAAGGGGGTAAAGAGCGTTCCTTACATTGGCAAGGGTGAGAACATTTGGTCCACGGTACATGTGGATGATTTGTCTAACCTCTATGTCCTTGCCTTGGAACATGCCTCTCCCGGCTCGTTATTTAACGCGGGCACTGGAGAGGTAACTGCCAAAGGGCTATCCGAAGCAGTGAGCCGCTTAGTTGGGATGGGTAGCAGAACGGAGAGCTGGACTATGGAGCAAGCAATGGGAGTTTGGGGACCAACAGTTGCCACGATTGTCGCAACAAATAGTCGAGTGACAGGAACAAAAGCTCGTCGAGAACTCGGTTGGGAACCGAAAGGACCTGTAATCCTGAACGACATCGAACAAGGTTCTTACTGCCTGTAAGCAAAACAGCCTTCTACATTGAGCAAGAACACAAGGTAACTTTATGTCACTTAGAGATCAAAAAGTGGTCATTGTTGGAGGAACCTCTGGCATTGGCTTAGCGGTTGCTAAAGCAGCTTCAGCAGAAGGTGCCAGCATAGTAGTTGCGTCTCGAAATCAAGAGCGTCTCACTCAGGCTAGTTCCATGATTGAGAACCGCGTTGAGACTTATCAGGTTGATGTAACGGATGAAAAATCAATTCAGCTACTCTTTGACCAAGTAGGGGAATTTAACCATTTAGTCACGACTCCTGGCAATCCCGTTGCTTTTGATCTTTTCCTGAATGCAGATCTATCGGTAGTCAATCACCAGTTTGCCGTTAAGTTCTGGGGGCAGTACCTCTGTGCTAAATATGGGGCAAGAAATATTAAGGCTGATGGTTCAATTACATTCATGTCCGGCGGCGGTCGTTGGAACAAAGGGAATTCAACGTTGGCCAGCATCAATGGAGCGATCGATGCCTTAAGTCAAATCCTGGCAGTCGAGCTAGCTCCTATTAGAGTGAATGTGGTTCGACCGGGTTTAGTCAAAACCGATTTGTGGAGTAATTTCTCTGAAGAAGAACGGCTCCAGATGTATGAAACTGCTAGTGATAACTTGCTGGTAGGGCGAGTTGGGACTCCTGAAGACATTGCAGAAAGTTATTTGTATTTACTGAAAAACACATTCACAACAGGAACAGCAGTCATTGTTGACGGTGGTGCTTCGTGAGGTACCACCGTCAGGAATTTTTGCAACATACATCAGGTTTAGCCAGCATTACCAACTTAGGTTTCAACCGTGAACGAAACCCTATGAGAGGTTGATCTATGAAAGCACTGATTGCAGCACCTAGCGAGGCAACAAAGATACGATTAGCCGATGTTCCAGATCCTACACCTACACCATCTCAGGCAGTTGTAACTGTACGTACTGTCTCACTCAACCGGGGAGAGATTCGTGCCTTGGCTTATGCCGATGAGGGATCTCGATTGGGTTGGGATCTGAGCGGGGTCATTGAGCAAGCGGCGACAGACGGAAGTGGACCAGCTGTTGGCACGCGTGTGGTGGGTTTGGTGACAGGTGGTGCATGGTCCACGCACGTCGCTGTACCAACAACTCACCTAGCACCGTTACCCGACAATATAACTTTTGCTACAGCTTCAACCCTACCAATTTCTGGTTTAACTGCACTGCGAGCACTGTCTAAAGGAGGATTGCTCTACAGTAAGCGGGTTCTCATTACTGGTGCAGCAGGTGGGTTGGGACGATGGGCTATCCAGCTTGCGTCCCAAGCAGGAGCTGATGTCACTTGCGTGGTTGGTCGTCCTGAAAGAACTCAAGGGTTACGGGAACTTGGCGCTTCCCAAATCCTAATCAACCCAACTTTAGCGACGGGACTTGAACGCAAGTACGACTTGATTCTTGAATCAGTCGGTGGGAGATCCCTAGCTACCTCGTTGGCAAGTGTTGCTCCCCTTGGCACAGTCGTTTCGTTGGGAAATTCCAGCGACGAGACGGTTTCTTTCAACGCTCCAAACTTTTATCGTCAGGCTGGAGCAACGCTTTACGGTTTTATCATCTTCTCAGAACTGGAACGTTTCCCAAGTGCCGCTCGCGATCTTACTTGGCTGATGACACAGCTTGTAGCGGGTCGGCTTCAGTCAAACATTGCGTTTGAAGCGAGTTGGCATGAACCAGCAGAAGCTTTCGAGCGATTGATGAGCCGCAGCTTGGCGGGAAAAGCCGTACTGCACATCGAACCATAACAAATGGCTCTCACGCTAGCTTCTTCATCTCTCGGTCGAGTCTGAGAACGCAATAACTTCTCAACCTCCTCACCTTTGCCTGTGCAGAACTCGCTTTCTAAACCTCCCGCAACTCCCCACTCACCTGAAGCTGATGCAACCGCTGGTACAACCCCGAACCAGCACTGACCAATTGCTGATGAGTCCCCTGCTCCACAATTCGGCCCGACTCCAGCACCACAATCACATCCGCCTCGCGCACCGTCGAGAGACGATGGGCAATCACAATTACCGTGCAGGTACCAAACAGATCTTGCAGCGCTTGTTGAATCAAGTGCTCAGATTCCGAATCGAGATTTGAAGTTGCCTCGTCTAAAATCAACACCGCCGGTCGCATCAAAATCGCCCTGGCAATGCCCAAGCGCTGCCGTTGTCCACCCGATAGACGAATACCGCGTTCCCCCACAACCGAATCGTAACCCTCTGGCAAATCTAGAATAAATTCGTGAGCGCGGGCAAGCTTAGCGGCAGCAATGGCTTTTTCGGTTGGCAAATCAGGACGGCCATACAGAATATTGCTCAACACCGTGCCATTAAACACCTCAACCTCCTGCGGCACAATTGCCAACTGCGACCGATATTCGCTCAACTTAAACTCACGAATATCCAAGCCATCCCACAGAATTTGGCCCTGCGTCGGATCAACAAACCGATAGAGCAACTTAGTCAACGTTGATTTCCCTGAACCCGAAGGCCCTACCAATGCAACCGTCGTATAGGGCGAAATTTCTAGATTGAGATTGCACAGAACCGGCGGCAGATTCGCTCGGTAACTAAATTGCACCCCTCGAAATGACAGCTTGGCCGGACCCAAACTTCCAATCGCTTGCTCACCACTCCGGGGCTCTTGCAGTGGCAAATGTAGAAACTCATATAACCAGGCAATCGCACTGGCCGAAGTTGTGAATAACTCAGTTGGTTCCCGAAGGCCACTAACATCAGCGCGGGCAATTTGCGCAATCGTAATCGCAGTAATCATGCCCCCAACATCGATTTTGTTGGTTGCAGCCAGATAGGCACTCAACCCGACAATGGCACTAAACGACAGATTGAGCAGCAGCCACATAGCAGTATCAGCCACAAAAAACCTGCCATAGGTTTTGCGAGCCATAAAGCGCTCGAAACGATTCAGCCAGCGCAACCCGCGTCGATATTCTCGTGCCTCTTGCACAAACGCTTTGACCGTTTTGATGTTCAGCACGATCTCCGATAACCGGCTCATCGTGCGGTCTAAAATACGTTCGCCCAGATCAACATAGGGCTGTAGATGGCTGAACATCGTGCAGATAATCACCACACAAATGCTAATTGTGCTAGCAAAAACCCAACCCAAGGCTGGATCAATCGAAAAGAACAGAAATGTGGCAACCGTCAGCGTTGAAAACACCATGATGCCACCGTGAACCACGCTGACATACAGCAGTTGCAGCTTGCTAATCGCTCGCTCTAAACGCGAAACCAGCAGGCCACTGTTATTAGTTTCAAAGTAGCTTAAAGGCAAGCTCAAAACTCGCTGATAAGCCTGACGATGCAAGCGATTGGCAATGCGTAGGGCAACCAAGCGCTTGGGCAAATGCACAAAAATATCTTCCAGAGGAGCCAGCAAGTTGACGCCAAAGAACACTAGGCAAACAACGGCGATGGCAGCGTTGCGTTCAGGTAACCCCAATGCTCTCAAAGATGGAGCCAGCCCCTGCAAAATTGGGGGTAGTGAGCCGGATTGGGTCAGCAGGTTTGCAAACAAGCCAACCAAGTAAGGCCGCAGCAGATTCACAAACGAAAAAAACAGCCCTGCAATGCTGACCAACAGTGTTGGCCGCCAGTAGGGCAGCACAAACGCCAAAACTTTTCGAGCCGAACTCATACACCCCCCAAGGCTGAATAGCTACTGAATAGCTGTCCTGGCTAGGGTATCAAAAATCTCTCAATTGGGAAGCCCCGCTTGCTGGAACACCTGCTGATCAGTCAGTTTCAATCCGGGTAGCAGCGACTCTAAAATTCCTTTGGTAGCTAATACTGCTCGCGTTTTTTGAGTTGATTCATGACTCGCTAGGATTGGCGGTTAGCAATGCCTGCAATTGCGCCTCGTCTAATACTGGAATCTTGAGTTTTTGCGCTTTGTCGAGTTTGGATCCGGCTTTTTCACCGGCTACCAAATAATCGGTCCTACTGCTCACCGAATCTGTGACTTTGCCACCGTGCTGCTCAATCAGCCCCTTGGCTTCGGTACGGCTCAGCGTCGGTAGAGTTCCAGTAATCACAAACGTCTTGCCACTCAAATGACCCTCGGTGGGTCTGTTGGTTTCCTGAGACCCCAGTTGCAAACCAACGGCTCGCAACTGCTCAATTAGATCCTGGTTGGCAGGAATTGTGAACCACTGATGCACCGCCTGGGCGATCTCAGAACCAATGCCATAGACGCCTGAGATTTGCTCGGGGGTCGCCGCGGCCAATTGCTCGACGCTGGGAAAGTGCTCAGTTAACAACTGCGCATTGACACTGCCTACATGACGAATGCCCAAGCCATAAAGCACCCGAGACCAGGGCCGTTCACGGGAGTGTTCCAGGGCCGCTACCAGGTTCTGGGCCGACTTCTTGCCCATGCGCTCCAGACTGGCCAACTGCTCAGCCGTGAGCCGGTAGAGATCGGCCAGCGTTTTGACAAGTCCCTGCTCGACCAGCTGCCGCACTAGCTTCTCGCCTAGGCCGTCAATGTCCAGCGCATCCCGGCTGGCCCAATGCTGAAGGGCTCCTCGCAGAATTGCAGGGCAGGAGGCATTGATGCAGCGGGTCACAGCCTCGCCCTCAGGCCGCACAACTGGCTGACCGCACTCAGGGCACTCAGTGGGCATGTGGTAGGGCACTGCGTCCGCAGGCCGCAACTCGGTCAAGACACGCAGCACTTCTGGGATGATTTCACCCGCCTTGCGAATCACTACTGTATCGCCCAGGTGTAGGTCGAGCTCAGCGAGTCGGTCCGCATTGTGCAGTGTGGCACGACTGACGGTGGTGCCTGCCACTTCCACCGGTGTCAGATCAGCTACGGGGGTCACTGCTCCTGTCCGGCCTACGTTCACCGAAATTTGCAGAACTCGGGTAGGCACCTCCTCAGCCGGGTACTTGTAGGCAATTGCCCAACGGGGAAACTTCTGTGTAAAGCCAACTTCTTCTTGTAAGTTGAAAGCATTGAGCTTCACTACCACGCCATCAGTCAGGTAGGGCAGATCCAACCGACCGGTTGACCAATGCTCGCAGTAGGCTTGCACCGCGCCCAAAGAGGGGCACAGTTGCCGCTCAGGATTGACCCGAAAGCCCATGCGACTCAACAACTCTAGAGCCTGCCATTGGCTCTGAGGCAATGGCTGGTTCCAGCCTTGGGGCAAGTGCAAGGTGTAAGCGAAAAAGTCTAGACGCCGCGCTGCCACAATGCGGGCATCAAGCTGGCGTAGGGTGCCTGCTGCGGCGTTGCGGGGATTAGCGAACAGGGGTTCTCCGGCTGCTGCCCGTTCCTGGTTCAGTCGCTCAAAACTGGCTAGGGGCAGAAAGGCTTCCCCGCGCACCTCAACCACCGCCGGGGGCTCCTCTAGCTGCAAGCGTAGAGGCACGGTTTGTAAAGTGCGCACATTGGCAGTGATGTCCTCGCCGGATTGACCGTCGCCTCGGGTTGCACCTCGGACCAGAACGCCATTTTCGTAAGTGAGGGCCAGGGCCGAACCGTCGATCTTCAACTCACAGACGTACTCCAGATCACCTAGATCGCCAGCCAGGAGCTTCTGAAAGCGGCCTTGCCAGTTCTGTAGATCCTCCAGGCTAAAAGCGTTCTCTAGGCTGTAGAGGGGAACGTTGTGACGAACCGAGACAAACTGGGATTGCGGTCTCTCGCCCACCCGCTGGGTAGGGCTGTCGGGGGTAATCAGCTCTGGGTGCTGGCTCTCCAGCGTTTGCAGTTCACGATAGAGCTGGTCGTAAACTGAGTCGGCCATTGTTGGGGCATCCAGCACGTAATACTCGTAGCTGGCCCGTTGCAAAAGGCGTCGCAATTCCAGTGCCCGTTGGGCTGTTTCACTCACCATTACAAATCTTGACTCTGGTCCGGCTTGACCGGGAATCACAGTACATTGAGTATTGAATCAAATCGCCCTAATAGGAAGTAAAACATGCCTGAATACGCAGCTAGCTATCTCTCTCCCATTCTGGTCGTTTTCGTTGGCCTGATCTTTCCCGCCATCGCCATGTCCGCTTTGTTCCTGACCATTGAGCGTGAAGAAGAAGCCTGATTTTTAGTCTGGCTCAAATAACTAAAAGCCGCCTGCTTCCCTTAGGAACAGGCGGCTTTAAATTAAGGATTCAGACTCTATACAGAGGAGCCTAAACCTGCATAAGCACCGTAGAAAAACAGGGCGAGTATACCCAGGGCACCCATACCTGCAATAACCCCTACAATCCACAGAGGAATCCTAGCTTGTCCAGACACAGCACTAACCTCCCCGAACGATAATTAGTTGAAAAAGTAGCTAGAAAACAGCAGAACGGTCACGAACACCAACAGCAAGCCCAAATAGAGGGACGTGCGGTTCAGTTCAACCGGCTGCTTATTGGGATTTTCTCGAGCCATGATGTCACCGTTGAATAAATTGCATTGCAGCGATGGCGCCTATGAAGAAGATCGTAGGGACGCCTAATGTATGAACGGCTAGCCAACGAACCGTAAATACTGGATAGGAAACGGGTTGATTTGGATTGCCACTAGTAGCCATAGGTCTTGCAAGGAGAGAAAGGAACGGGAAGAACTAATCGCAGCTGCTTTACTATTTCTCGGCTTGGTTCTCGATCAGAACTTTTTCAATTTGCTCCTTCGCTTCGAGTCGGCTTTGAACGACTGGAGCTTCTAGACGGGTCTGAGTGAAATACTCATCGGGACGGGGCGTACCAAATGCATCGTAAGCCAGACCTGTGCTGACAAACAACCAGCCCGCAATGAACAGCATAGGAATGGTAATGCTGTGAATCACCCAGTAACGAACGCTGGTAACGATATCGGAGAATGGACGCTCACCAGTAGTGCCGGACATTTAGTTCCTCCTGAGAAAAACAATGTGAATGAATGACAAGTTGAGCGAGTAGCACCATACTAGGAAACTTAAGGACACGCCACAAGACCATTAGCCTTGAAATCTCCCAAGCCTCGCTCAGGCTTTAGCCAAAGTTGGCTCGTAGCGGAGCAAAGTACCCTGTTGACCGAGCACGAAGCCTGTGTCCTTACTTGGGAATAGAACTCGATAGAAATTGGACGGCACGTCTTCCACGGCTCTGTCTTTTTGCCAGGTTTTACCGCCGTCAGAACTGTGGAGTAGATTGGCACTCCCCCCGGCTAGCCAGATTTCCTGCTGTCCCTGATAGGACAGATCCAACAAGCCAACGCTGACTGAGAATTCTGGGTACTTAGCATTATCCCAGTTCCCTGGATTTTCTGGATCGCTAAATTGCAGTTGGCCGCCGCGGCTTAGCATCCATAAGTTACCATCTGGGCTAAATCCCATGTTCTGAATGCGCCGGGAATTGTTGCGGTTGTGGTACTCCCAGGTAGTCTGCCCTGGCTTCCAGGTTGAGTAGAAATTGCCTCTAGCTGAAACCGCCACGTATTGACCGTCCAAAGAACGCGACAGGTTCCGGATCACCCCAACTGCTTCGCCGACCAGAGCTTTCCAGGTGCGTCCGCTGTCCTGCGTACGGTAGATCGCGCCTACATCGGTCACCATCTCTGCGCTGCCACGCCCGAGAGCGGTCACCATAGTTGGTGCGCCGGGTAGCTTACTGCTCAGTGGGATTTGTGACCAGGACTGACCACCATCCTCTGTATGCAACAACACCGAGGGCTTACCTGCAATCCAGCCTTCATTGCCTGTGAAACTAACTGAGGTAAAGCGGTAGCCTTCCCCGTTTTCCAGCTCAGGGGTCCGGGGCTCCCAGGTCTTGCCTGCATCTTGAGTTTCTAGCAGCGTGGCGCTAGTGCCGACCAACCAACCATGATTTGGGTTAGTGCCGGTAAACGCCAGATCCAAGAGGGTCGCATCCGTTGACAACCCAACGAGCTGCCAGGGGTTGTAGGGCAACTCTGCTAGATAGCCGCAAGCTGTTGTCGTTAGACCTAGCACCAAGGCCAAAGCCAGACTGGCAACGACGCGGATACCACGCCTTAAGGCTTCAGACACTCCACTCACCCCCCTATCTCCCAGCCCATTTGGGCGAACCTTGTGCTCATTGCAAACCGTAGAGACTGATGAAAAACAGAAAGGCAATAGCCAGAGCACCAAAAATTAGGAGGTTCTTCTGGCCGGGTGTCATCTTGTTCACCCCGAGGCCGTAGCCCAGGTTTTCCTCAAAGCCCGAAGCTTTGCCCACAGGACCAACATCCTGAAACTGAGCGGGTCTAGCATTGCAGACTGGGCAGCGCCAGTCCTCAGGCAAATCCTCAAAGGCAACGCCCGCCGCAATCCGGCCTTTGGCATCGCCTTTCGTCGGTTCATAGGTATAACCGCAGGAGTCACACTCGTAACGGTGCAACTCTGCCGGGTCAATGGCTTGAGTGCTCATCGAGCAATCCTCGGGCGGCTCAGGCCCCAAACATTAAAGTTTCTGTGAAAGATTATGACACAGAGGTTACCAATTCCAGCTGGCAGATTGCCGGAGAAGTTGCTAATTGCCGCCTAGATCTATTGGTCTGTGAGTAGGCTACAAAAGCCTGCTGAGCTGGTTTCCTCAAATGTCTTGCAGCCGATCCCTTAGCTGCTGATGCCTCTTTTCTAAGCCTAGGGCTCTTCTAATCTGTCTTGCTGCCCTGTTGCGTTGCTCAGGAGTATGCAACACTTGTACACAAAACTTGGTGCCCCGGCTCAGGTCTAAACCCATCTTCTGTAAGGTATTGCCCAAGGTGTTGCCATGCTCAGCGAAATTCTGCCCTTCCAGATCTCTGTAAGCCCTAGTACGGTAGCAGGAGTTGGCTTGTGGGCAATGGCTATGTACCTGGCCTTCTTTTCGCTGAGTGAAAAACTTGCGGAACAGCTGAGTCAATGGCTGACCCGAGCCGAGCAGATTGGGGGTGGGACTAATGCAGAGGGCATCGGTTCACTCATTGCTAGTCTGTGCAGCATTGTGCCGTTTTTGGGCTTGGGTCTCCTGCTAAATTGGGGCGTGGAGTGGAGTCTGGGCCATAGCTGGGCAGTCAGTATGGGATTACTTGCCTGTATGAGCTTAGGCGTCTACGAGCTGGGGCGTCGCGATGGCGAGGCCTCTTAATCGCTCACTCTGTCTGGCTAGCGCGAAAAACCCCTTGGCTTAGAGACGGTTGAGGCAGGGCGGCTGGGGCAAGATTTTAGACGAAACTTTAGGCGAGATTATTGAAAGGCTGTTGGCAAAACCATTGCCAATTAGCAAAACCACTTTGCAAAACTACAAAGATTAGCGGCTCTGTAGGCTCTGTAATAGATCTCTGACTTAGATCTCCTAAAACATGACCCTCTCTGATTCTCCTGACGCTGAGGCAGAAGTCTGCCAGAGTCCTGAGCTGAGCCAGTGTGTGCAATCTCTGGGTCTCGATCGCATCCAGCGTCATCTGTTTATTTGCGCTGATCAGACCAAACCGCTGTGTTGCTCGAAAGAGCAAGGTTTGGCGGCTTGGGATTACCTCAAGCGGCGGTTGAAGGAATTAGGATTAGACCGGCCTTCAGATCAGCAGCCGGGCTGTGTGTTCCGGACCAAGGCCAATTGCTTGCGGGTCTGTCAGCAGGGACCGATTCTAGTCGTTTACCCTGATGGCGTCTGGTATCACTCTGCAACACCAGAGGTCATTGAGTATATTATTCAGAAGCACTTAATTGGGGGCCAGGTGGTCCAGGAGTACGTCTTCCTGACCCATGCGCTCTGAGTAGTTTGCAGCCCACAGCTCCCTCCACTGGCTCTGAGTATGTTCAGGTTCCTTACTGGGTTCCTTCCCAAATCTGTCCGGCGCAAGTACGAAGAGCAAGATGCGGCGCGGCGTGTCCGTGAGGACTACAGAAAGCGTCGCTCTGTGGCTCCAGTTTCTGAGGTTGAGCAGTTTGTCCAACTTCAGTCTGAACCTCAACCCGTCATTCAGCCTGAAGTCCTAGGCGCGGCTCAACTTGTTCACATTAATGATCAGGGGCAACGGCAAAGCGTCTATCCGTTAAGCGAGATGATGCAGACCGGACGGATGTTGATCGGTCGCGGTCACTCCCATGTCAGCATTGTTGATGATCCGTCGTTGTCCCCTCGCCACGCGGTGATTGAGATTAAGGACGGTCACTACAGCCTGCGCGACTTAGGCAGCAACATGGGCACCTTCCTGCGCTGCCAGAAGACAATTTTGGAAGATCTGGACCGGATTTTGATCGGCTGGTATCTCTTTGAGTTTCAGATGATCCGGCCTGACCTAGACCCTCGTCTGGAGTCTTTTAATTCCTTGGGCGCTGCGGACGATACTCCCAGTACGCCTAAGGCAGCTGATCCCTATGATCCTACTAGCCCTTCGATGGGTGGCGGTGAAACGATTCAGGTGGGCAGTCTGCCCATGCAACGGCAGGCCCAGTTGATGCGAATTTTGCCTCAAGGACAGCGGGGGGAGGTCTATTCCTTCAATCGCTCCATTGTCATTGGGCGGACAGAAGGCGATGTGGTGCTGTCTGACAATTCTTATGTTTCTCGTCGTCACGCCACAATTCAGCAGTACCAGGGACGCTTCGAACTCTGCGATTTAGGCAGTAAGAACGGTACCTTTGTGCGGCTACGCCGTCCCGTTAAGCTGCAACATGGGGAGTGCTTTATTGCCGGTCGTCAGTTCTTCCGGTTTGAGATGGTCACACCTCCGGCAGCCAATGGCTCAGCTGGAACTGAGTATGGCTAATCCAATTGAGCAACGCTTGGAGCAGTACACCCTGGCTCACCCTCGTGAGGTTCTGCTGGTAACTGTAGAAATTGAGGGTGAGCCAGATCAGATTGCTATCTTTAAGGGCTATTCCAGTTCTCTGATGCGCCCTACTGCCTTTGACCCTGATTTGCCGGTCTTGCCAGAGGCAGCGAAGATTATTGCTGTTGACCGGCTAGAAGGACCTTACGACCCCAGCCATCCTCGCTATCTACAGCAAGCGATCAGCTGGGAGGAATTCCAGGAGGTGTTGGTGGCAGAGGGGCTATAGCTTGAAAGGTCTATGGGAGATTCTATCCCCTTGGCTGTTTACTTCTGGTCTCTAATTGCAGGATTATTGGCAAGTCTTCTTTGCCAAGGCGAAGGAATAGCTTAAGTCGGTTAAGAACGGGTAATCAATTACCAGAGCTGTAAAGACACTTGAGCTGCATCAAGTTTCGGTAAGTGGCGCAGAGACTTGATGATTTGTTTTAGATCTTCACGGACTGTTGTTTTCACTTTAGTCTTCCATCTAAAGCTTTATTTATGGCCCTTGAGTAAACTCCAGCGCAGACCTTAGCATTGTAGCGCTTGGATTTTACATCCGCCGATCGGGCTAGTGGCCTCACACTAGCTATTAAAATTCTTTAGGATTTTAGCTCTCAAGACTGTGTTGGAGTTGTTAGTCTCTTTGTCAATCATCCAATCGGGTGGTTCCATCTAAGCTTCTCAAGTATTTACAGAAAGGAGGCTTTCTAAGGCCGGACGTGGCTTATGCTACCTGAGCTCTATAAAGATACTTACGTAGAATTAGTGCGCTTGATCCTTAACAAGAGATAGACAGGCAAGATAAGCAGCCAGACTCTTGATAGAGTGAGAAAAGTTAGGTTGAAGCAACCTTGAGATTAAAGCTATGTCACCGTTTTCATTGATTTTTATTGCAGTATTAGGCATTCTACTGCTTCTATTTCTAGTGATTCGTGTCCGCTTACAGGCTTTTGTAGCACTGCTGATTGCTAGCTTTTTTGTAGCCATTCTCGCCGGTATACCCCTCACTGAGGTTACTAAAACTATTCAAGAAGGCATGGGCACAACCCTAGGGTTTATTGCGATTGTCGTCGCTTTAGGCTCTATGTTTGGCGAGATGTTGCGGGTTACAGGTGGTGCTGAGCAATTAGCCCGAACCCTGGTTGGCCGCTTTGGTGAAGACCGGGTGCAGTGGGCCTTGGGTTTAACGGGTTTTCTAGTTGCGATTCCAGTCTTCTTTGATGTCGGTCTGATTATCTTGTTGCCGCTTGTTTACAGCTTGGCACAACGCACCGGCAAATCCTTGCTCTATTACGCCTTCCCGCTAGCTGCTGGTCTAGCAGTTGCGCATAGCTTCATTCCACCCACGCCGGGTCCAGTTGCTGTTGCCTCGTTGTTAGGCGCTGATCTAGGCTGGGTGATTCTATTTGGTACGATTGCTGGTCTGCCTGCAATGGTCGCTGGTGGCATTATTTTTGGACAGCATATCGCTAAGAAAATCCATGCCAAAGTCCCGGAATACATGCTAGTCAATGAACCTCAAGCAGCAGCTGTACCGGCTTATGCGGCGACTAGCGCTAGTGCTCTGGGCTCCGAAGAGCTGGCTGCTTATGAACACAATCCAGTCGGCGCACCCGGTCAACCTTTTAGGAAAGACCTGCCCAGTTTCGGCTTGGTGGTTTCTCTAATTGTTATTCCTCTCGCCCTCATTTTGGCTAATACTGTATCTGGTGTGGTACTGCCAGAAGGCAACTTTATTCGCAATCTGTTGGGTTTCTTGGGACACCCCTTCACAGCGCTCTTAATAGCGGCCCTCTGCTCGTTTTACTTCCTAGGAACCCGGCGTGGCTATTCTAACGATCAAGTTCAAGAAATTGCTACCAAATCTTTAGAACCCGTTGGGCTAATTATTCTAGTGACTGGGGCAGGTGGTGTTTTGGGCAAAGTGCTAGTTGCGAGTGGGGTTGGTAATGCCTTAGCGACGTTGCTATCCGGCTCTAATGTGCCAATCATTTTGCTAGCGTTTTTAATGTCAACAGCTGTGCGCATTTCTCAAGGTTCAGCCACAGTGGCAATGGTCACGACCGCAGGCATTGTTGCGCCTATTTTGCAGACTGGGAGTTACTCTGCCCCTGCTTTGGGTCTGATCACTATTGCGATTGCTTCAGGGGCCACCGTAGTTTCTCATGTTAACGATTCAGGCTTCTGGCTCGTCAGTCGTTACTTGGGTTTGTCTGAGAAGGATACGTTGCGCTCTTGGACAATTATGGAAACGATCATCGGTCTGGTTGGTTTTGCTGTTGTCTTCGCGATTAGCTTCTTTGTGTAATATGGCTCAAGCTTTTTTTATTGGCGTTGACATCGGCACCACTAGTACTAAGGCGATTGTTTTTTCGGCCACTGGTGCTGCTCAAGGTACAGGCTTGCGGGAATACCCGATTCTGGTGCCTCAACCGGGCTGGGCTGAGCAGGATCCAGATGTAATCTCGATAGCTGTGTTAGCCGCAGTACGCGAGGCCGTTGAGCAAGCAAGAGTGAGCAAACAGGATATTGCCGCGCTTGGTTTTAGCGGCGCTATGCACAGCCTGATTGCGATTGACGCTCAGGGCAAACCGCTGACCCACAGTATTATCTGGGCCGACAACCGTAGTCTGGAGCAAACGAACTCCTTAAAACGATCGGGCATAGGGCAAGCAATCTATCAACGCACAGGAACGCCCATCCATCCCATGTCGCCGCTGCCTAAATTACTGTGGTTGCAGCAGATGGCCGCAGCGACGTTTCAGCAAGCAGCCCGGTTTGTCTCGATTAAGGAATACGTTTTTTACCAGCTATTTGGGCAGTGGATTGTTGACTATTCGATTGCCTCAGCCACAGGTCTGTTCAATCTAGAACGGCTCACCTGGGATGAAGAAGCCCTCGCCCTCACCCAAGTACGAGCCAGTCAACTCAGTGACCCTGTGCCCACAACTCACGTCATGCGAGGCATGAAATTCCAGTACGCAGAGGCAATGGGCTTAGATCCAGATACGCCTGTCGTGGTGGGGGCTAACGACGGAGTTTTAGCCAATCTGGGTGTAGGGGCCATTGAATTGGGACAGGTTGCGATCACCATCGGCACCAGTGGCGCCGTGCGAACCGTAATCGGCCAGCCCCGCACTAACCCGTCGGGGCGCACCTTCTGCTATGCGCTTACCGAAAACCACTGGGTAATCGGGGGTCCCACCAACAATGGCGGTATTGTGCTGCGCTGGTTGCGAGATGAGTTCTGTGCTCCAGAAGTGGAGCGAGCCAAACAGCTCGGTGCGGATCCCTACACCTTGATGATTGAAGCGGCGCTACAAACCCCAGTTGGCGCAGAAGGTCTGTTCTGTCTGCCTTTCTTATCTGGGGAGCGGGCGCCTTACTGGAACGCTCAGTTACGAGGCGCTTTTGTGGGCATGGGGTTGCATCACCAGCGAGCTCACTTCATTCGGGCCGTCTTGGAGGGCATATTGCTCAACATCCGCACCATCCTCACGCTAGTGCAGGAACTGGGCGGTGACCCCAAGGAAATTCGTGCTTCTGGTGGCTTTGCCCGTTCCTCCGCCTGGCTGCAAATGACGGCGGATGTTCTCGGTTATGACGTGGTGGTGCCGGAGGTGTACGAGGGCAGCAGCTTTGGTGCTGCCGTCTTAGCCATGTATGGCGTGGGTGCGATCAATGACCTAAACCAGGTTCAATCCCTGATTCGAATTAGCTACGAGCACTCGCCCGATCCGCAGCGCAGCCCGATTTATCAAGAACTGGCCACAACCTACGAGCAACTGTGCGCTAGCCTGATTCAAGAGTTGAGTAACCAGGTTGGCTGAGCGCGCTGATTTGTTTGCGGCTTCTTTGGCCGTCAATTATTCAGATATTGAAGCGGCTGCTCTGCGCTTGAAGCAACAGGCGCACCGAACTCCAGTGCTTAGCTCTCGCACGGTTAATCAACGCACTGGTGCTCAGGTCTTTTTTAAGGCCGAGAATTTTCAGCGCACTGGCTCATTCAAATTTCGTGGCGCTTACAACGCTCTGGCTCAACTTCCTACTGAGCAAAAACAGCGAGGCGTCATTACTTACTCTTCGGGCAACCATGCTCAAGCGTTAGCGCTAGCCGGTCAGCTGTTAGCGGTGCCGATCACCGTGGTCATGCCTCAAGATGCTCCAGCCGTGAAACAGGCGGCGACCCGGGGTTATGGTGCGGAAGTTGTGCTGTACGACCGGGCAAAAGTTGTCCGCGAAGAGTTGGGAACTAGCCTTGCTCAAACCTGTGGGCTAACCCTGATTCCTCCCTACGATCACCCTGATGTGGTTGCGGGTCAGGGCACCACAGCAAAAGAACTATTCGAAGCGGTTGGGCCGCTCGATTTGCTGCTGGTTTGCTGTGGGGGCGGTGGCTTGCTGTCGGGTTGCGCGATTGCTGCCAAGTCCTTGGCTCCTGCCTGCCAAGTCATTGGGGTGGAGCCCGAGCTAGCTGACGATGCCACACGCTCCTTTCACAGCAAGCAACTGCAAACCGTCCATAACCCTAATACGATTGCCGATGGTGCGCGGACACCTTGCCTAGGCAAGGTTACGTTTCCGCTGGTGCTGCATTATGTTGATGACCTAGTCACTGTGTCAGAAGGGGGAATCGTACGCAGTTTGCGGCTGCTTTGGGAGCGGTTAAAGATTGTGGTCGAGCCGACAGGAGCGCTGGCGGCTGCGGCTTTACTTGAAGCTGTGGTTCAAGCCCCTAACCAGCGAGTGGGTGTCATTCTCAGCGGTGGCAATGTAGACCTGAGCCAAATGGGGCAGTTATTTGGGGGCGAGATTTAAACAGATAGCTATAGATAGCTATAAATACCTACAATGCCTTGGTTGGTATCGGTTGATTCATACTCTTAGCGCTGTTAAGTTTTAGCGAATTTAAATCTGACCTTAGAAGTAATTTTCTAGCTGAATGCACTGGCTTTTGTGAATAGAATTAGCTACTGTCTGTGTTCGCATCTGTCGGGCTATAGATACAGTTCTGGGTGCTAATGCTCTAGAGTGCCCAGTAATGCTTAGCAATGATTTAGTTTTAAGAGGTTATACGGTGGCGCAGGAAAGCGGAGGACTGGGGGAACAGGCATTGAGCAAGGTGGCAGAAATGGGTTTAGAAAGCCAGCTTGATGAGTCTGACAACCTCGATGTCAATGTCAAAACCGATCCTTTGAAGGTGATTCAGGGGCAGGTTGATTCGGTTTCGATTAAAGGCGAAGGTCTAGTGATGAAAAAAGACCTACGCGTCGAAGAAATGGAAATGAAAACCGGCAGCATTGCGATTAATCCGCTCAGTGCAGCTTTTGGCAAAATTGAACTCACTGAACCGACGCAAGCATCTGCCCGTGTTGTTCTGACTGAAGAAGATTTAAACCGCGCTTCTAATTCTGAATATATCCACGGCAAATTGCAGAATATGACCGTGGAAGTTGAAGGTCGTACGGTTACGATCGACGTACAGCAAGTGAACCTTCATCTTCTTGCTGATGGCAAGATCACTCTGAATGCAGACATTCTTCAGCGCGGAACTGGAGACGTTCAGAAAGTTGCCTTTACAGCTACGCCTCGGGTGAGCCCAGACAAGCAACATGTCTCTCTGGATGACATCCAATATGCAGAAGGTCAAAGTTTGCCGCCTGAGCTCAATACAGCTCTGCTGAATAAAGCCCACGAGTTGCTGAATCTGAGTAAGTTCTCCTTGCAGGGAATGTCATTAAAAATTCAAACTATGGAGATTACAGAAGGATCTTTAACCCTTCAAACTGAGGCTCTTATTACTGAGTTTCCCTCAGCTTAAAGCATTCGCTCTAGCACAACAAAGACCACCAACTTAGTCAGGAAAAAACATGGCGACTCCCCCATATCCCGATATTCCGGCAGTTATTGAGAATGATGAGCGCGAGTATGAAGACAGTGGTGTACCTAGCAGCGTAGCGATTGCTGGCCATCCTCTCCATCCACTGCTGGTCACCTTTCCCATTGGTTTCTTAACTGGAGCCTTGGGAAGCGATGTGGGTTACTGGTTAACGAGCGACCCCTTCTGGGCCCGCGCCTCTTTGTGGCTCATTGGTGCAGGGTTGGTCACGGCCATCGTTGCTGCGGTCACAGGCATGAGTGACTTTATCAAGATTGAGCGTGTCCGTCAGCATACTGCTGGTTGGGCTCACATGATTCTAAATGTCTCGCTTCTAGCTCTGACAATTGTCAATTTTTTACTGCGCCTGAACGATCCAATTAAAGGTTTAATGCCCTGGGGGTTTGTGCTTTCGTTCATCATAGGAACCCTCCTTGGTATCTCTGGTTGGTATGGCGCAGAGCTAATTTATCGGCATAAAATTGCTGTTATTGGCAATAGCACCAACTCTAAGCCGTAAAGATTTATAGAGTCTTGGTAGGCCCGTTTACACGGGCTAAGACCTTAATTACTCCTTGAGAAAGAGGCAACTATGCCTCTATTTTTTTAGGCTTATCTCAGTGCAAAGAATTTGAAGTGTCGTAGAGGATCTATGGATAACGAAAACCCTAAAAAAGTCCCTACGGACAGAACAGAGCTAACAGAACCAGAGAAGTACACCGATAAGAAGACCCACCGCGTTGTTAATCCTGGCGATGTAATTTCTGAAGAGCCTCAAAGTATTGAAGAAAAATCTGAGCAACTGGCTGTAGATGTTGCTGATATTACAGGGGATCAGGTTAAAGTCCCTACCTATTTCGTGATCGACGAACCAGATGGGAGTCAGAAAGCTCTGCACCACGTCAAAGACGCTGATGAAATCTCTGATTTTGTTCGCCACGAATACGGCGATCTTGCTGATGGAGAGCCCTCGGTTGATACGTCTTTAGAGCAGACTGAGTTGACTCAGCCAGAGAAATATACTGACAAGAAAACACACCGCACAGTTAATCCTGGCGATGTAATTTCTGAAGAGCCGCAAAGTGTTGAGGAGAAATCCAAGCAATTGGCGGTGGATTCTCCAGATATCACTGGCGACCACATTAAAGTTCCGACTTACTTTGTGGTTGATGAACCGGATGGGAGTCAGAAAGCGCTGCACCACGTTAAAGACGCCGATGAAATTTCTGATCTGATTCGTGAAACCTATGGAGATGTCGCCAAAGAAAAGGCCAAAGAAAAGGAGTAAAGCATGACGCAAACTCAGAGCCAATTTAAGAGCTAGCACCCTCTCAACATCGGGATCAGCAGCCAAGGCTCGAATCGCGAATGATCCCGCAGCCTAAGGTTGGTGAAGATTACTGTTGCAGCGGCAAATTGCAGAATAAAGTTGCTCTGAATTCTGGTCAATAATGCGGCTGAACAGCATCCCCGAGACAGCGTAGAATGGCGGTCAAGTCGTCAACAGTTAATTGAATCCCTTTCTAAAATCCCAGGAGTTAACAATGCCGTATCAACAATTGAGCGAACTGCCAGCAGACGTCCAAGCCCTGCCTCAATATGCTCAGCAGCTCTTTATGGCTGCCTTTAATAGCGCTGAGTCGGATTCTAATAATCAAGAAAGCGCTGTAGAGATTGCTTGGACCACTGTAAAGCATGAGTACGAAAAGGGCGAAGATGGTAGCTGGCAGCGCAAGCCAGAGGGTAGCAAGGTCGATAACTCAATCCGATAAGAGCAAGCAGGGCCGGTAATTGCTTACCGGCCCTGTCATGTTCAGTCATTTTAAAAGCACGAATTAAAAAACACGAAACCAGCAGCTAGAAAAACTAGCCGGGAGTTATCAGGCAATGCAAATCCGTGGTGTGATTCTCGATGTTGATGGCACCCTCATCGACAGTAATGATGCCCATGCCCATGCTTGGGTTGAAGCACTAGCCCAAGGTAACCATCAAGTTCCCTTTGAACAGGTGCGTCGTTTGATCGGCATGGGCAGTGATAATTTATTGCCTAATACCATTGGAGTCTCCAGAGACACTCCCGAAGGTAAGCAACTCAGTCAAGCCTGGCAAGAAATCTTTGAGTCTCGCTACCTGCCTGATTTGCAACCGTTCCCGCAAACGAGAGAGTTAATCCAACGGATCCACGAGCAAGGATTGAAGATTGTTGTCGCCACTTCGGGTGAGGCATCAATGATGGAAGCTCTGCTGAAGCTTGCCCAAGTTGACGAATTCATCGAGAGCGAAACCTCGTCCAAAGATGCCAAAAACTCCAAGCCCGATCCTGATCTAATTCAGGCTGCCTTAGAAAAAATTGGCTATCATTCCGATCAAGTCGTGATGTTGGGCGATACCCCTTACGATATCGAAGCGGCGGCTAAAGCAGGGGTCAAAACGATTGCGCTGCGCTGCGGTGGGTGGCAAGACTCAGGCCTTGCAGATGCCTTAGCTATCTATGACAATCCAGCTGATTTATTGGCTCACTATGACAGTTCGCCCCTAGGTAGCGCAGTCGCTGTTTAAGCACGGCAAGCTAAGACCGTTCTTCCTTTTGGAACTAACAACCCACCTCAAAAAAAGCAGTCGCGGATTTATACCTGTTAGCAGATGCGAGCATTCCTGTCTTTCCTCTATTGATTGGTTACTTATCTTATGCCTAATGCTGTTGGCCTAAGCATTCAATAAAAGAATTTCAGGAATGTAGGAGAACGATTGGTGAACGCCAAAGCAGCCATAGACCTGATTAAAGAGACTATCACCGAATGGAACGAGGATAAAGCCTCACGTCTGGCCGCAGCCCTGGCGTATTACACGGTTTTTTCTTTGGCACCGCTATTGATTATCGCGATTGCGGTTGCTGGATTTGTGTTTGGAGAGGAGGCAGCCCGGGGTCAACTCGACGATCAAATTCAGCATCTAGTTGGGGCTGAGGGAGCTGATGCTATCCAAGCGATGATTCAGGGCGCGAGCAAACCCTCATCGGGCAGAATCGCTACGATCATTGGTATCGTTACCTTGCTGTTTGGTGCATCTGGGGTATTTGGCCAGCTTCAAGAAGCACTGAATACGATTTGGGAGGTTGCTCCAAAACCAGGACGGGGCATTGTCGGTTTTATTAAAGATCGATTCCTCTCGTTTTCGATGGTGTTGGGCACTGGCTTTCTATTGCTTGTGTCGCTTGTGCTCAGTGCGATTCTTTCAGGGATTAGTGCCTATTTAGGTGGCCTATTACCAGGCTTCGATATACTCTGGCAGGTTGTCAATTTCGCGATCTCCTTTGGGGTTACGTCCCTGCTGTTTGCACTGATTTACAAGGTTTTGCCAGATGCCAATGTTGCCTGGGGCGATGTTACTATCGGGGCCATCGCTACTTCGCTGCTGTTTACCATCGGCAGAACCTTAATCGGGATCTACCTCGGCAGTAGCGGCGTCGGCTCAACTTATGGTGCAGCTGGCTCTTTGGTTATTGTGCTGCTTTGGGTTTATTACTCGGCTCAAATTCTATTTTTGGGTGCTGAATTCACTCAGGTTTACGCCAGAAAATATGGCTCTCGTATTGTGCCCGCCAGTAATGCAATTCCTGTAACTGAAGAAGCTCGGGCACAGCAGGGAATGCCTCGGACTGAAGCTAAAAAGCAGGAAGCGAAGCGACAAGATTCTGAGTCCTATCGCAATGAGATGACCTTAGTTGCACCTCGCTCTGCTCAGCAGCACAACTCTTATGGCCGTTACCTCACAGCGTTCCTAGGTTCTGCCCTGGCTTTGGTGAGTCTATTCCGTCGGAGACCCTCTAGATCTAGATCTAGAAGAAGGCGCTAACGCGCTCAACAACTAACAACTAACCAGTCATAGCTAGCAGGCTCAGGAGGTTTCAAAAGCCTTCTGAGAGCTTGTAGCTTAATTTTTCGATTGTTCTGACTGCTGTTGGATCATTTGCTGCTTGAGCAGGGCGACAATTGCCAACTCCTCACGCCGTAGAGCGTAGGGTAATTCGGCCTCCTGCTCAATCTCTTGCTCTAGAGCCTGCAGTAAATTACCGGCCATGTAAGTATCCAGCACTGCTGGATGGACATAATACTTGCGGCAAGTAGCAGGTCGGTTGCCCAAGTGCTGAGCAACTTTCTTGACTGCCTGTACGACATTCTTTTTGGCCTGAGTTTCCGAGCTGAAGTCTCCCAGTTCTACAAGTTCTAACGCTGCCAAAATGGTGCCTGACCAAGTGCGAAAGTCCTTGGCTGTAAAATCTTGACCCGTAATCTCGCGCAAATAATCATTCACAGCGCCCGAGTCGATAGGTTGGCGCTGACCGTTTTCATCTAAATACTGAAAGAGTTCGTAGCCTGGAATATCGCGACAGCGCTTCACAATTCTAGCCAAGCGTCGATCGCTAATTTCAATGTCGTGATCGACACCACTTTTGCCACGAAAATGAAAGTGCAAGCACGAACCTGAAATATCAACGTGCTGATCGCGCAAAGTGGTCAAACCAAAAGATTGGTTAGTCCGAGCATATTCTTCGTTGCCCACCCGAATGCGTGTGAGTTCCATTAATCGCACCACAGTTGCCAGCACTTTTTCCCGCGGCAAACCTGCTAGGACCAAATCGTGTTCTAGGCGCTCTCGCAGCTGCGGCAGGGCTTCACTAAAAGCAATCATGCGCGTGAACTTGGTTTGATCCCGAACGGTGCGCCAAAGCTCGTGATACCGGTACTGTTTGCGTTTCTTTGGGTCGCGCCCAGTGGCCTGAAGATGACCGTGAGACAAGGGGCAAATCCAAACATCTCGCCACGCCGGTGGGATAGCTAGTGCCTCAATTCGTTTGATCTCTTTAGGATCTCGAACTTTCTCACCATCTGGACCGATATAGCTGAAGCCCTTACCTACACGCTTACGCTGGATACCGGGATCGGTGTCAGTGACATAACATAAGCCCACTGCTTCAGCAGACTGAACGGGATCAACTTTAATCTCAGTAGTAAGCTGAGTTACCTCTTGAAGGGGAGGTTGAGGCAGAACAGATTGGCTCATAACCGATGACAGCAGAGCACCCAGCGGAATGCTTGAGAGTCTCGTTATTTTAACCAGTGCAAAAGGCTATCAGTATCCCCAGAAAGTATCAAAATTTGGAGTAAAGAAAGGCTGATTTTCTGAGGGTTAGCAGGCTCTTTTATGGGCTTTTTGCTAATCCATCAAAAGATGGATGGACCCCACCAAGTCCCGTGACAATCTCAAGTTAGCGACTATTCAGAGGAGAACACACAGATGGTCCTGACTCTTGACGATACCAAGCGCACGGCAATTGCCTCTAAGCTTGCTGATATGAAAGCTCTTCAAAATCTTTTGATTGAAAATGAGCAAAAGCTTATAGCTGCTATTGATGATCCAGAAATTTCTAAGCGCTTGAGAGATTTCCTACAAGATGACCAGAAAAACATGGGTGTACTGGACACCGTAATCGTTCAGTACGGCGTCAAGGGCGAACCCAAAGAATCGATGATGAAGGTCGTCGAGCAAGCCCGTCAGATGATGGACAGCTCAGAGTTCACCATCTTTGAGAAAGTGGGTCAGCACGAACTGCTCAAGCACAAGCAAACCATGGCTGGTTTGTTGGTTCATAAGGCTGGTCAAGTGGTGGGTGCAGATATCGAAGCTGCTATCGCTCCTCTCAACACAGTCAACTTCGAAAACCGGGCTCACCAAGAGCAACTTAAAGGCGTCCTGGAAATCCTGGGCGTACGTGAGCTGACCGGTAAGGATCCCGACCAAGGTCTGTGGGGCCGCGTTCAGGATGCTGTTGCTGCGTTGACCGGTGTTGCTGGTAGTGTGGTTACCCAAAGCACCGACAAGCAGGACATGAACATCCAGGATGTCATCCGCTTGGATCACAATAAGGTCAACACGCTGTTCGCAGAAGTTGAAGCCACTGATGATCCTCAGAAGCTCCAGGAGTACTTCGGTCAGATCTACAAGGACCTCACCGCTCACTCCATTGCCGAAGAGCAAGTGGTCTATCCTGCTGTTCGTCCTTACTACAGCAACACCCAAGAGCTGTACGATGAGCAAGCTGAACTAAAGCAGTTGTTGGAAAGCACCCGCTCCCTGAGCCCCTCTTCTTCTGAATTCAAGAATCAGATTCGTCGCATCCGTGACATGGTGATGGATCACGTCCGTCAAGAAGAGAGCGAGATGTTTGCCAAGATTCGCGACAACTTCAGCACCGAACAGAGCGAGCAAATGGCTACCCGCTTTAAGCAAGCTAAGAGCCAAGTGCAAGATGAGATGAAGGTTAGCAACTAATCGTTGCCTAAGGCTCACCTTAATTCAAACCTTGCAGAAAAGGTGTATAGATAACCTAGTGAACCTGTGAAGGATGTGGGGGGTATTTTTACCCCCCGTTACTTTTCGGCCTCAAGTACCCTAATCAAGCACCTGGAATGAGGCAGCTTAGAAGTGGCTTAATAGGCTTAATAAATTTCTATCATCAAGCAAGTCATTTGGAGTTCAATCAAAATGAACGTTCTGGAGCTACTCAAGAGAGACCACAAGCAAGTTGATGCGCTGTTTACTCGACTCGAGAACGCTAGCGGGACTCAAGAAATAGGCGAGTTGTTTGAGGAAATCTACAACGCCTTGTCAGAGCACAGCTTAGTTGAAAAAGAAATTTTTTACCCAGCCGTCCAAGACTTTCAAGATACGGAAGGGCTGATTGACGAGGCTTACGGTGAGCATGCGTCTGTAGAGGAATTGCTAGAGGAAATCTACGACCTTAGCCCCAGTGCCTCAGACTTCAAGGCAAGAGTAAGCCAGCTCAGGCAAGCAGTGCAGCATCACGTTGCTGAGGAAGAAAATGAGCTTTTTCCCAAAGTGCGTCATCACCTCGACAAAGAAGAGCTAGAGGCTATGGGAAATCAGATTCAACAGATGAAGACTGAAGTGCAGAACGAACTAGCAGCGGGCTAATAAAGCTGGCTAATAGATTTAGAAGGTTGATGCTTATCGTCAATGAGTTGAATCAAGAGTTGATGGCCAGTCCATGAACTAGTCAAAATCATCAGGGACGGGGGTGCTTAGCTCCCCTGTTTTTTAATAGGATTTCTTTAGTTTTCCCCATTAACATAGTTACAACCCTCATAGAGCCCTCAGGAGTTGCTATGGATGTACTAGACAATTTACACGCTGACCATCAACAAGCCGCAACTCTATTTGAGCAGCTCAAGCAAACAGATGATCCTCAAATAGCACAGGCTTACTTTCATCAGCTCTATGAGGGACTAACAGCTCACAGTGCTGCGGAAGAAGGTCTCTTCTATCCTTCCGTTCGCAATTCAGATACTGAAAGTTTGGTCGCTGCTTTTTATCAGGAACATCTGGCAATTCGGCAGTTTTTGCAGGAATTGAAGGCCCTTGGCTCTACCGCACCTAAATTTGTTGCACCTGAATTCAAAGCCAAACTCAGTCAGCTCCAGCAGACGGTAGAGAACCACGTGCAACGAGAGGAAAACGAACTGTTCCCTAAGGTGCGCCAATACATCAGTCAGCAGCAACTGGAGCAGATGGCGGCTCAGGTCGAGTCCGCTGAAGCCCAAGTTCAGGACATGATTACAGATCCCCACTCCCTCTAGACTCTGCCATAAAAAACTCCTCAACTCCTCCAGCCCTCTGAATTTAATTAATCCCGGAGGGCAGCTCTACGCTGCAGACTCAATACCGCCCGAGACGGCTTTCCCGAAATCGGCGTTCGGGAAACCGTACTAGTGGGTCAGTTGCAAGGAGCAGGGTCAGTTCGCTAAATTAGCACTCGAAGTCCGAGAGTGCTAAGGTCAAAGACGGGCTGCTCTGACGACGGTGGCAAAGTGCCCACCGGTTAGAGTTACACCCCCTGATTTCCAGCATTCTGAACCATTGGAGGTAGTTATGGCAGCTGTGTCTCTGAGTGTGTCCACGGTAAAACCGTTGGGCGACCGTGTTTTCGTGAAAGTTAGCAGCAAAGAAGAAAAAACCGCTGGTGGCATCTTCCTGCCTGACGCTGCTCAGGAGAAGCCCCAAGTCGGTGAGATCTCGGCTGTTGGTCCTGGCAAGCGCAACGAAGATGGCACCCGCCAGGAACTAGAAGTCAAAGTTGGCGATAAGGTTCTCTATTCCAAGTATGCTGGCACCGACATCAAGCTCGGCGGCGAAGAGTTTGTGCTGCTGGCAGAGAAGGACATCCTAGCGATTGTGAACTAAGGTTCACTCGTCAACTCACCTTTAGCCAGTCCACTTCAATGGTTGGCTAAAGCGTGCGGAAGCAATTTCTAATCAGTTGGGCTTTCTCTGCAATTCTTGCCCACTGCCCTTCTATTTCTCTACTTGTCCTTTAACTCCCACCTCTGGAATCTGTAACAACTATGGCTAAGCGCATCATTTACAACGAAGACGCTCGTCGTGCCCTCGAAAAAGGCATGGACATTCTGGCAGAGGCCGTCGCCGTAACCCTCGGTCCCAAAGGCCGCAACGTGGTTCTAGAGAAGAAATTTGGTGCTCCCCAAATCATCAATGATGGGGTCACGATCGCTAAAGAAATTGAACTCGAAGACCACGTTGAGAACACTGGCGTCTCGCTGATTCGCCAAGCCGCGTCTAGGACCAACGACGCTGCAGGTGATGGCACCACCACTGCTACGGTTCTGGCCCACGCCATTGTCAAAGAAGGTCTGCGCAACGTTGCTGCTGGTGCAAACCCCATCGCCCTCAAGCGCGGTATTGATAAGGCGACTGCTTTCCTGGTTGATAAGATCGCAGCCCATGCCCGTCCGGTTGAAGATTCCAAGTCCATTGCTCAAGTTGGTGCCATCTCTGCTGGCAACGACGAAGCAGTTGGCGAAATGATCGCTAGCGCGATGGATAAGGTCGGCAAAGAGGGTGTGATCTCCCTCGAAGAAGGTAAGTCGATGACGACTGAGCTGGAAATCACTGAGGGGATGCGCTTTGAAAAAGGCTACATCTCTCCCTACTTCGCCACCGACACCGAGCGCATGGAAGCCGTCCTGGATGAGCCCTTCATCCTAATCACCGACAAGAAGATCGCCCTAGTGCAAGATCTAGTGCCCGTGCTGGAGCAGGTTGCTCGCGCTGGTCGTCCTCTGGTGATCATTGCTGAAGATATTGAGAAAGAAGCTCTCGCCACCCTGGTCGTCAACCGTCTGCGCGGCGTGCTGAACGTGGCTGCTGTCAAGGCTCCTGGCTTTGGCGATCGCCGCAAAGCGATGCTGGAAGACATTGCTGTGCTCACTGGCGGTCAACTGATCACCGAAGACGCAGGTCTGAAGCTCGACACTGCCAAGATCGATATGCTGGGCAAAGCCCGTCGCATCACGATCACCAAGGACAACACTACGATCGTTGCTGAAGGCAACGAAGCCCAAGTCAAGGCTCGCTGCGAGCAGATCCGCCGTCAGATGGACGAGACTGAGTCCAGCTACGACAAAGAGAAGCTGCAAGAGCGTCTAGCTAAGCTGGCTGGTGGTGTAGCTGTCGTCAAGGTCGGTGCAGCAACCGAAACCGAGATGAAGGACCGCAAGCTGCGCTTGGAAGATGCGATCAACGCTACCAAGGCTGCAGTGGAAGAAGGTATCGTCCCCGGCGGTGGTACTACCCTGGCTCACCTGGCTCCCGAACTGGAAACCTGGGCTGCTGCCAACCTGGAAGCTGAGGCCCTAACCGGTGCCAACATTGTGGCTCGGGCTCTGACCTCTCCCCTGAAGCGGATTGCTCAGAATGCCGGTCAAAACGGCGCCGTAGTTGCCGAGCGTGTGAAGGAAAAAGACTTCAACATCGGTTACAACGCGGTGAGCAACCAGTTCGAAGACATGTTTGCTGCAGGCATTGTTGATCCTGCTAAGGTAACCCGTTCGGCGCTGCAAAATGCTGCTTCGATCGCTGGCATGATCCTGACCACCGAGTGCATCGTGGTTGACAAGCCCGAGCCCAAAGAAGGTGCTCCCGCCGGTGCGGGTGGCATGGGCGGCGGCGACTTCGACTACTAATCGAGTTCTCGCTAAGCGTTAACACTTCAAAAATTAGCCGCCCTGTAGGGGCGGCTTTTTTCTGGTATTTTGAAGTGCTGTGCCAGTCACTGGAGATGAAGGTCAATATGTCGTCTACCCTCTTATCGACTGAGGTTTTGGGTCCAGAGCTACTCCAACAATTGCTGGATCGGCAGTCGCTTTCAGCCCAGCAAGCGGAAGCGTTGATGGACTGCTGGCTGACTGACACCCTTCCTCCCTCACTCGCAGGTGCCCTCCTGATTGCCCTTCAAGCCAAAGGGGTCACAGCGGAGGAGTTGGCTGGCATGGCGCGAGTGTTACAGAAAGCCTCCGCAGGCACTCCTCTCGGCCTACCCCTGCTGATCGATACCTGCGGAACCGGCGGGGACGGCTCTGGCACCTTCAACATTTCGACTGCAGTGGCCTTTGTGGTTGCTGCCCAGGGAATCCCAGTTGCTAAACATGGCAATCGTTCTGCCTCCAGTAAGGTCGGCTCTGCAGATGTATTGGAGGCTTTGGGCGTTAACCTGACTGCCGAGCCCAAGCGCATTCGCGAAGCTGTACAGGCTGTAGGGATTACTTTTCTTTTCGCTCCCGGTTGGCACCCAGCTATGAAAGCCGTTGTGCCTATCCGTAAAGCCCTTAAAGTCCGTACTGTTTTCAATCTGCTGGGGCCGTTGGTCAACCCACTGTATCCGACTGCCCAAGTAGTCGGCGTTTACAGTAGAGCCTTGGTAGACACAGTGGCTGAAGCCCTACAGCAATTGGGGTTGCAGCGGGCAGTCGTGTTGCATGGCCGTGAGCGATTGGATGAGGCAGGGTTGGGCGATGCTACTGATTTAACGTTGGTTGAGGCTGGCCAAGTTCAGCCTTCAGTGCTTCAGCCTGGCGAGTTTGGCCTAGCGCCCGCTCCCCTCAGTGCTCTCAAAGGCGGGGATGTTCAGGAGAATGTCGCTATCCTACAGGCTGTGCTTCAGGGACAAGGAACTCAAGCCCAACGAGACGCCGTCGCGCTTAATGCTGCGATTGCCTTGCGAGTGGGAGGAGCTGTTGACAATTGGGCTGCAGGTGTGGTGTTATCTCAGGATATTTTACAGAGCGGAGCAGCTTGGGAAAAATTGCAACGATTAGCAACTTTTTTGAAAGCCTGAGTTGGCTCAAACAGTTTCCCTACCAGGGTATTAGGCGAAACTCTGCCTTTTGGGAGGTTACCTCTGGGGACCGGTGTATAGGATACTCGTTTATAGCTAAGGAAATCTGTTTTCCAAACCTTATCTAAGAGCAATACCTAAACAGCCATGACCCCCATCCGCGTAGTCCTTATTGAGGATCATGATTTGACCCGCGTTGGTATGCGCATGGCGCTACAGCAAAGCGGCATAGAGGTTGCGGGCGAAGCTGCTGCCGGCGTGGAAGGGCTGAAGCTAGTCGAGCAACACCATCCTGATGTCGCCATTGTTGACATTGGCTTACCTGATATCGATGGGGTGGAGGTCACTCGTCGGATCAAAGAGACGCATGCTCTGCACAGCAATGGCAGTGAGAATGGCAACGGCTCCGGTACTAGTGAGCATCCTGAAACTCGGGTCTTGATCCTGACCCTACGGGACAATGAACAGGTGGTCTTGGCAGCCTTTGCGGCTGGGGCTGACTCCTACTGCATGAAGGATGTCTCCTCAGATAACTTGCTAGAAGCAATTCAGCTGACCCATAGCGGTAGCTCTTGGATTGACCCGGCCGTCGCAGGTGTGGTCCTGCAACAGATGCGTCGCAACGAACCGGCTCAAGCAGGTGTCGTGACAGCGACCGTCGAGATCGGCGCAGCGGACTCTGAGTACACCCAGATTATCGAAGCTTATCCCCTCACTGAGCGTGAGTTAGAGGTGCTAGCGCAGATCGTCGAGGGGTGTAGCAATGCTCAAATCGCCGAGAAGCTCTACATCACTGTGGGCACAGTCAAGACCCACGTTCGCAATATTCTCAATAAGCTCTGTGCTGATGACCGTACTCAAGCTGCGGTTCGCGCTTTGCGCTCGGGCTTGGTGAAGTAGGTCTAGGTTTTAGGTTTATGTCAGCCGAAGCAGTGCTCCCTGAAATTGGGTGGGCACTTCTTTGGCAAATCCTAGTTGTAGGTGGCTTGTGCAAGCGATCAGTGCAAGTAACTGGGGCAACTAACAGGGACGAGCAGTTAATCTGCTTCACTGTGAGGGCTCAATACTAAGGCATTGCGAGTCAGAGTGAATTCAAAGTTTTGTAGAAAGTCCTGACCTAACAGAGGGATTGGGGCAACGGCAACGTTTAGATTGCGCACTTCTAGTCCCCCAATGCTCAGGGCATTCAGGCGGAAGCGAGGCACACGGGCCGTTTTACCATCTGCTGTGGTCATGGCAATGGTATCTACGTAGTCGTTCTGTCCAATTCCCAAACTCTCAGCCATTTCAGGCGTAATCGAAGTGCCGCTGGCACCACTGTCTACCATGATTGGAAAGGCTTGGGAGCGGTTAAAGGTTGCTTTAACTATGGCGATGCCTGCTTGCCGTCCTAGTAAAGGAATGCGTACAGGCCCGCTAGCTGCTGCCGCAACCCGCTCACGTCGCGGCGGCCTCGCCGCGACCGGCAAGGGCTGAACAGGACTGGGCACTGGAACTGCGGCTACCACTGGCGTCTGGCCAGGCACAGTAGCTCGAACCGCTGGCCTGCTACCAACGGCAACGGCTCGCTGCAACGCCTGGTTCATGTTGGCCTGATACTGGCGAACCCGGCTCTGTGCAGCACTGTGATGGACACTATTAGACGGAACAGTAGCCATAAGCTGGCTTGCCGTTTGCCATCGGTTAGCGACTAGCCGCCAATCATCTGCTGTACCTGCCGTCTGAGCGATCACTGCTGCTCCCTGAGCCGTGTTAATCGCCTCTTGAAAGGAGTCTTCGGAGTTTTTAGACGCAGCAACAGCACTAGAGGTTGGCGAGGGTGCTGGCACAGCGGCTTTGGTAACAGCTTTGGCTGAAGCTTTAACTGGGGCTGATGGCGCTTGAGTTGCAGGGGGAGGAGGTGAACAGGCAGACAATAGCAAACTGATACCACTGAGCAGAACCAAGCAGCGCTGAACTTGATGCTGAACTTGATAGCGAACCACGAGAGTAGACAGCAGCACAACCGATGACCGCGATAGAGCTACTTTCAAAGTACCTCAGCGCCTCCTGAACCCCCTGCCGAACCCTTAGGATTTACGACAGCTTTAGCTTTAGGCGAGCGTGACTAGACTAACGACGCACCGACAGCCTAGATGTAATACATCAAGTCTGAGCGATGGCGGGCGTTGCGCTGCTCACAGAGGTCGTGCAATGTGTACCCTTTGAGCACGGCATCTGCAGCTAACTGGGCCTCATGCCAAACTTCACGTACGATGGTGCCTTCCAAACTGGTAGATTGGCCAGAAGGTCCACAGGGCTCAGCTTGCTGATTATCGATCCCTTCAATGCATTGAACAATTTCCAACAAATCAATAGCCCAAGGCTCACGAGCTAAGAGATAACCGCCCCGAGCGCCGCGCTGGCTGCGAACTATCCCGCCGCGGCGTAAGGTTGCCAACAGCTGCTCTAAATAGCGATCAGGGATATCTTGTTTTGCGGCGATCTGACGAATTTGGAGCGGTTCACCCTCTTTGTATTTACTAGCAAGTTCAAACAGGGCCAGTAGGGCGTATTCACTCTTACACGAAAGTTCCACAGGCTTGGTTACTGCTAGGACAGGACGATCGGATCCAGAGCGATCCCCTTCAGTATACCTGCCATATTCCGGTTCCCCAGTGGGGATTTGCAGGTTTGTCGGTTCTAGTCTGCTCAGCTCAGGATCTCAGCCAGAGCTCTAGACAATAAAAGGGCTCCGGCAGAGCCCGAGCCTTTGAGCTTGTGAGTCTTGATGTGAGTCTTGAACTGATTAAACCGTGAACCTCTTGAGCTGAGGTTCACGGTCTGACCTAATGAAAGCAGCTAGCGATTGGCTGCACCAAGGCCAGTCAAAGTTAATCCAGAGTTAGAAAGTAAACGTTGTCCGAATTGTGCCAACTAAGATGTTGCCGTTGTCGCTGTTGTTCTCGGGATTGATCAAGTAGAGAACTCCAGGCGTGATTGCAACGTTGTCGCTGATGCGGAGACGGTAGAAGGCTTCTAGCAAATAGGAAGTATCTTCCTCAGCGCCTCTACCTTCTAAACCGGTGCCTACTTCATTGGTCAAACGCAGCGGTTGCCCGAAGCCTAGAACAAGGTTGTCGCCCTCAGCTATTAGGTCAGCAAAGCCTAGATAGGCAGCATAGGTGAGAGCTTGAGCACTACCACCCTCTCTGCCATTGGTGTCTTTCTGGTTGGCATCCACAAAGCCAGCCCAGCCCGTGAGGGTGATACTTGGCGAGATCCGCCAAGCCATCTCAGCCCCATAGGCGTTAACACTGGTTGGCTGACCTTGACCGATACGCTCAGCGAGACGACTTGCCGTCCCCACTCGGAGACGACCATCATCTAGATATGCATTCACGTAAGTTATTGCAACATCCAGGGAGTCAAAGGGTCTGAAGGTGAGCTGAGCCGTGACTGCCGAGGTGCCGCCAAAGAAACCGCCACCGTTGCCTTCTACGTTTTCGTTGGGGTCAGCAATCGTAGAGTTGCGGGTGCCATAGAAAGCAGATAAGTTAAGGCGAGGCGTGATGTTGAAGTCAAAGCCTACGCCAGCGTTAGTGCCACCAATGCGATAGAGGGTGTTGCGCTGACCAAAGCGGGAAATTGAGCCGCCACCCGAGCTGTCGTAAGGGTTAACCGTGTTGATCACATCGTCGGCAGCAGTACCGTTAGGACCGATTGAGATTCTGGCGCGAGGTTGATCGCGTCCTCGGGCATCAACGTAGGTTCCGAAAGCTGGGAAGCGATAGATCAGGGTATCTAGGCCGATCTGGTTCTCGTTGTTGTCATCAAAGCCTAGGCGGGTGACATCGGTGCCCGTCCGGTCGGCGTTGAACGTGGTGAAGTTACGAGCCTGAAGACGGGTGCGCAGGCGATCCTGACCGCTGAAGCTTGTGTCGAGGTTCAGGCGGACCCGGTCGGTAAAGATAATGTTGGAGTCTTCAATCGGTGTATCTCTCTCTTCCCCACGACCATCGCGGGTAGTCTCATCCGCACCGGTGAAGCCGCTGAGCGCGAAGATTGCTTCTGCGTTCAGCTTGGTTGTGGTCGAGAACTGATTGGCTTCCAATTCAGCTGTGCGAGCTTCCAAGCCATCAACTCTGCCTCGTAGCGTGGCTAGCTCAGCTGAGTATTCTTCCTGCAGCCGTTGCAGCGTTGCCAAATCTTCGCGGGAGACTTTATCGGCTAGACCAGCAGCGATCAGCTCATTAACCCGGTCTAGGGCAGCATTCAAACCGGCCGCAAACTCATAGCGAGTCAGTGCTCGGTTGCCCCGGAAAGTGCCATCGGGATAACCGGCAATCACGCCATAGCGCTCGACTAAAGATTGCAGAGCTTGGAAAGCCCAATCGGTTGGCCTGACATCCGAAAGCTGGGAAACCGAGGTGACCTGGGCTTCTGCCTGATCACCGGCTTGAGCATTTAGTTGAGCAACCCCAGCACCGGTTGGTTGTGCCTCACCCTGACCCTCGGCGCTGTACTGCAACACCTGGCCCAAGTCTGCGCCGTGACTGGCATCAGCAATCTGCGTCGTAACTTCACCAGCTCTTGTTGTCGTCGCTGTCAATAAAACTGCCCCTAGAACAAAGGGGCACATGAGCACAACCTTGGAGAGTAACTTGTTCATTCGCTTACGTTCATCCTCACAACCGTCCCTCAATCTCTATCCTTGGTTAGAGGGCAAGCAGAGCTAACCGCTCCAACGCAGAGATCACGGGCATTTCGGCTGAATTATACAGGAAACAGATGCAGCAGTCCCTGTAACCTGCAATACACGCAGAGAAGCTCAACTACGGACTACTGCCTGTAGAAGCGCCTGAAAAAGGGCCCCGGTTTAGCCAGAGCCCGAATCTTGTGAGAAATGAACGCTTAAGAGGGCTTAGAAGGTGAAGGTGGTACGAATGGTACCGATAAGGATGTCATCGTTGTTGCTATTGTGCTCCGGGTTGAACAGGTAGATAACCCCCGGTGTAATCGCAATATTGTCAGTTAAGCGCACGCGGTAGAAGGCTTCTGCGTGATAGGTTGTGTCCCGCTCAGAGCTTCTGCCAGTACCAACCTCGCCACTGAGTTTAAGCGGCTGACCAAAGCCAAAAGCCAAAACACTGCCAGTTGTCAACACATCTCTAAAGCCAATAAAACCTAAGTAACCGAAAGATTGAGCGGATCCCTCTCGGTCATCGTCCAGATTGACATTGGCATCGAGGTAGGTAGCAAAGCCTTGGAACGTGATTGATGGCGATATATCCCAGGTGACACCCAGACCATAACCACTCAGATTAGTGGGTTCACCATTGCCAATATCCTCAGCCAAAATACTACCGGTGCCGGTGCCAAGGCTACCATTTTCTAAGAATGCGTTGACGTAAGTTAAACCAATGGTTAAGGAGCTGAATGGCCTTACAGTAAGCTGAGCCGTGACTGCACTGGTGCCTCCAAAGATGCCACCGCCGTCACCCCCTTCAAAAGGATCCGCTTCTTCAGGTTCTGCAGTTCCGTAATAAGCGCCAATGTTGATGATGGGAGTGATGTTGAAATCAAAGCCTATGCCTGCATCGGGTGCGCCACCAATGCGGTAGAGCGGATTGCGTCGGCCAAAGCGCGAAATTGGGCCAGAGCCAGAGCCACCGAGGGTATCAAAGACAAACAACACGTTGTCCGCCTCAAAATCGTTGGCTCCAATAGCAATACGTGCGCGTGGCTGCTCGCGACCTCTGCGATCGACATAAGTGCCGAAGGCGTTGAATTGGTAGAAGAGATCCGACACCCGAAACTCATTGTCAAAGTCGGTATCAAAAGCGAGTCGGGCCTGATTAGTTCCGGTTAGGTTGTCATCAGAAAAGTTAGTCGTGTTGCCCGTTTCTAGGCGAATTCTCAAACGGTCTTGACCTGAGAAGCTGGCATCAAAGTTCAAGCGGACTCGGTCAGTAAAGATGATGTTGGAGTCTTCGGTTTGATCACCTTCGACGTCATTGCCATTACCATCTACCAAGTTGTCAGAGCCGCCCGTGAAGCCGCTGAAGGCAAAGATCGCCTCCCCTGTCAGCTTGGTTGTAGTCGAGAACTGATTAGCTTCTAACTCAGCGGTACGCGCCTCCAAACCGTCCACCCGACCTCGGATGGTTGCCAATTCAGCAGAGAACTCCTCTTGCAGCCTCTGTAAGGTTGCTAGGTCCTCACGCGATACTTTATCTGCAAGTCCAGCTGCAATTAGTTCATTGACCCGGTCTAGAGCAGCGTTCAAGCCAGCTGCAAATTCATAACGAGTTAGCGCTCGATTGCCTCGATAGGTACCGTCGGGATAACCCGCGATCACGCCGTACCGCTCAACTAGAGATTGCAACGCCTGGAATGCCCAGTCAGTGGGGCGTACATCTGACAGTTGAGAAACAGATGTTACCTGCTCCTGAGAGTCGTTGGAGCTGCTCAATTGAGCTACATCTGCAACGCCGGACTCACTCTGATTGCCACGCCCCTCAGTGCTGTACTGAGCCACTTGCTGAAGAGACTCTGCTGAGCCACTCGTTCTATCTGAAGCCTGAGATAGGGCTTCACTCGCGTTGGCTCCAGAAGTAGCCAACAGTACGGCGCCTAAAATGACAGGACAAACCGTAGCCATTTTCAAAAAGACTTTGCTGCCCACCACTGGTTCCTCCTCACAGTTGCTTCGGACTCACTAGAGATTATTTGAGATTCATCCCTTACAAGCTCTAGCTTTCTGTAAAAGCTATACCGCTAAAAGCTCAAAAATTCATGTTGGCTAGAACACGAACCCTTGAGGTTGGCTAAAGTCTTTTCTCGAAGCAGCTCTAAACAAATCCTCAGCAATTTCTTAGAGTATTAAGCCTAAAGATAGATGCAAGGGTTTAAGTGATAAATCTGCGACATTCTTGGGCTTTGAGAAAACTTGGGCTTTGCAAAAAAAGCCTTTGAGCAGATGTTTCTGGTCGATTTAGCTCTAGCTGAGTAGTAGCCACTTCTCAGGTACAGCACCCTGCGTTATTGGTCTGCCCTGAGCTGATTCCTATTGAAAGCAATGCCCCACGACTTCAAAGACACGACGCTGAACGAACAGCTCAACCAAATCAGCATTGAGCCGACTCTGATTGGCTTCTTCGTGCAGAATGCCTAAGGTCCGCTCAAGTGTTAGGCCCTGTTTATAGGGTCGGTCACCCGCGGCCAGCGCATCATAGATATCAGCCACCGTCATCATTTGGGTCTGCAGAGAAATTTGATTTGCCTGCAGGCCCAGAGGATAGCCACTGCCGTCCAGCTTTTCGTGGTGCCCATAGGCGATCTCTGGCACCTGTTGCAGCGTCCGAGTCCAAGGAATGCGCTTGAGAAACTCGTAGGTGTGGCTGACGTGCGCTTGCACCGCCTCTCGCTCAGCATGAGTGAGGTTGCCCTGGTTGACTAGAAGCTGTTCTAGCTCTAGTTCCGACAGTAAAGCCTGAGACTCGTTGTTGATACCTCGAAAGCAATACTGGGCCAGTTCGTGCAGTTGTCGATGCCTCTGGCTAACCGATTCTGCGGCTAAAACACGGGGCTCATTAGCTTCTACTAAAACCTGCCAATAGTGCTCTAACCGTTCCAGCTCAGCATTCAATTTTTGGTCGAAAGCCCCTAGGTTTTCAGCACAGGCTGGGCAACGCTGGTCCGTAACTAGATGGGCCAAACGAGTGTGGGCACAATCCAACTCCAAAGTGCGTTGTGCCAGGGCAAAACGGTAGCGAATCACTTCAAGTTGATGGGGATACAGCTTCTTCTCTTTGGCTAAAATCGCCTCTGGAACGCCAACTTTGCCGAAATCATGCAGCAACGCTGCATAACGGATTTCCTGAAGCTGGCGCTCATCGAAGTGCTCGATCCTGAGCCGTCCTTGCCCAACTTCGTTCACCTCTTGGGCTAAGCGCACGGTTAGCTCCGCGACTCGCTCAGAATGGCCAGAGGTGCAAGGATCGCGGGCCTCAATAATTTGCACTGAGGCTCGTACAAAGCCCTCGAATAGATTCTCGATGCTTTGCTGCAAATGATTACGTTCGATCGAGATAGCTGCCTGGCTTGCTAAGCAGCGAATGATGCGCTCTTCCCAGCGCGAATAGGGCAGTGTGGACTGATGGGCCGTCTCCGGCGTAATCATCAGGTGAGGTGCGGCTTTGCGATTGATCAGTTGCAGGACACCAATAATCTCGCGTTCCTGGTTCTGCATCGGTAGAACCAGAAGGGAGCGAGTACGATATTGATTGCTGCGATCAAATGCGGGATTAATTTGGTAGGGAAGTTCTGGCGATAGACTGTAAGCGTCTGGGATGTTGAGGCTCTCGCCCGTCATCGCTACATATCCTGCCAAACTCGTCTGAGTCAGTGGAATTGCAACTTCCTCAAAACTTAGGCTCGGCTGAGAGTCGTTTTGCGCGATTTTGAAAATGAGGCGGGGGTCATCCAGATCGGAGCGATCAACTAGATAAACGCTGCCTGCATCGCTGTTGGTAATCTCACGGCTCTTCGTCAGGATTAACCGGAGTAAGGTCTCTAAGTCTGGCGCACTGGATAGTGCCATACCGATAGCTAGCAACCGTTCGATCAGAGCGGCTCGTTCGCTGGACTCCAGCTCCAGATCGGCTAACTCGGATGGGACTGTTTCACGGGGTTGAAGTTCAAGATGGTTAGATGAAATCACATTGCCCTGGGGCACACCGATACTAGTTTGAGAAGCACCAGCATCAAATTGATCAACCAGTGGCTGACCAGAGCATGACAGAGGTTGGGTCATCAGTACAGTCCCCAGTTTTTTAAAGCGGGAACAGTCACATTGAACTTAGTCTACCCAGGAATACTGACTCATCGTCAGGGCCCATGCAGATCCGTCACCGAGACAGCAAAAATCTCTAAAAATGCTTCTAAAACTATCCGCCCCTGAGAAATTAGCACTGGGGCTAACTTTTCAGGGGCGGTGTAGCGGGTCTTCAAAATTGAAACCAGACTGCCGGGAGGAACCCCAGCGCTTGGTCTAGAAGGCTAGACGATCACCTAGAGAACGGCCCCGGCGCACAGCCGGTTGAGTTCAACTTGAGGACCCATCCGTTTACTACTATCTGGCATGGGCATCACCTCCTGCTTCCTAAAAGGACTGTTTGACTTTTGAGGTCAAGCACCAAACACTGAGAACTAATTCTGAGGATTTGGGCTTCGGATGTCTTTCATCCTTCGACTACGATAACACAGATTTTTCGGCAGGTGGGGCTACCATCGCTAAGATATTCGGCATGGACTTTGATGCTGATTTGTTGATCCCTCTGGCTAGTGCTCGCGATGGAATGATCTCGGTGGGCGGCCTGAGCAGCTATATACAGGCTCTCCTAGAAGAGGATGCTCTGTTGAGCCAGCTCTGGATCATTGGGGAAGTCTCCAGCGCTGCTCCCCATCGCAACGGGCATGTATTTTTCACCCTGCAAGATCCAGATACCGGCGCAGCCATCAATGGCGTCGTTTGGGCCAGACAGGTGAGCAAGCTGGCGGTGCTGCCAACGCGTGGACAACGGGTGATCGTGCTGGGGCGGGTCCAAACCTATCCCCAGAAAGGTCAGTACCAGCTCACGGCTTTCCAGGTGCTGCCTGGCGGCGAAGGTCTCCAAGCCCTTCAGGCTAAGCAACTACGTGAGCGGTTGGCGGCAGAAGGGCTGTTCGATGTGGAGCGCAAACGCCCATTGCCTGCACATCCTCAGATCATTGCTGTGGTTAGTTCGCCTCAAGCTGCCGCCTGGGGCGATATTCAGCGCACGCTTAAAGCTCGTTATCCAGGGCTGAAAGTGCTTTTCAGTCCTGCCATAGTCCAAGGTGAGCAGGCTCCAGCCTCGATTGCTCAGGCAATTGCACGGGTGGGACAAGATGGACGGGCCGAAGTTTTGCTGCTGGCGCGCGGTGGTGGCGCGGCAGAAGATCTGTTCTGCTTCAATGACGAGCGCGTGGTACGCGCCATTGCCGAAAGTCCAATTCCTGTATTGACGGGGATTGGGCATCAGCGCGATGAAACCCTAGCGGATTTGGTGGCAGATGCCTATGCCCACACGCCAACGGCAGCAGCCGAGCAGATCGTACCGGCCCTGTCTGATTTGGAAGCGGCACATCGACTGCGGAAGGCTGCACTGCAAACCCTCTTGCAGCGTCGCTTAGAGCAGGAACAAGTGCGGCTGTCTCGCCTGCGTCAGCCGCTGCAGCGAGCCCTGATCTGGCGCTATCAACGGGCAGAGCAACAGCAACAAACCCTCCGAGCCCGCTTGGTTGCCCTGGATCCTCAAGCTGTTTTGCAGCGAGGGTATGCGGTAGTACGCCAAGCTTCTGGCACAATCTGCAAGCAGGCTAACGCCGTACAGCCAGGGGAGCTGTTAACCCTGCAACTAGCGGAGGGAAACCTTCAGGTGAAAGTTATCGACCCAAGTGAATCATGAGCCAATCTTGGAATTACGAAGCGACCATTGCTGAAATCGAGCAGATTGTGACAGAAATCGAATCCGGTGAGCTTGATCTGGCTGACGTCTTTGCTCAGTTTGAAACAGCGGTGGCTTCCCTCGCTCGCTGTGAAACCTTCCTGAAGGAGTTCCGCACTCGGGCTGATCTTCAGATCGAGCAACTTCAAGACACTGCTTCTACGAATTCTGTGGCAGTACCCGCCTCCGCAGATGATTCTGAAGCAACCTCAGCTAATCTGAGTAACCCTGAGAGCTCGAATGATAGCGACATTCCTTTCTGAAAATTTTCGATTGCTTTTTTTAGGATTTTTGCTCTCTTTGTGATTTCTTTCTTAACAGCCGACAGCTATGTCAGACGAACTCATCGATCCAGCCGTTAGTTCCTCAGAGGATAAACTCAGCCTCAGTACGAAGTTGGCTTATGGTGCAGGGGATTTAGGCCCAGCGATCACAGCTAATATCTTAGTTTTTTTCTTGCTGCCGTTCTTTACCAATGTGGCGGGGCTAGGTGCGGGAATTGCCGGTAGCATCTTAGCGGTTAGTAAAATTTGGGATGCAGTCAATGATCCTATCGTTGGAGTTTTGAGTGACCGTACGCGTAGCCGCTGGGGACGGCGCCGTCCCTGGATCTTATTCGGGGCGATTCCATTTGGACTCGCTTTTTTCGCTCAGTGGTTTGTGCCGTTTCCCGGGAATACTTGGGCCTTGGTCGCTTATTACATTCTAATTTCAGTTCTCTTTAACAGTTTTTATACTGCTGTCAATCTGCCCTACACAGCTCTAACGCCTGAGCTAACCCAAGATTACGACGAGCGAACTAGCCTCACTCAGTTTCGCTTCGCGTTTTCGATTGGTGGCAGCCTAGTATCAGGTATTTTACATCCTTTAATTGTTGGACAGTTTGAGAACAATTTGGCATTGGGTTATGTTGTTTCTGGTGCTATCTGGTCCGTGTTGTCGGTGCTGCCGCTCTTCTGGTGTTTCTGGGGCACTCGGGAACGTTATCAGGAGGACATTGAAGACGTTCCGTTTAGAGAACAGTTTCGGATTGCCTTGAGTAATCGTCCTTATCTATTTGTTATTGGTATTTACTTGTTTTCTTGGTTAGCAGTTCAGGTCACGGCATCGATCATTCCCTACTACATTACCTTTTGGATGAGATTGCCGAATTCCTGGATTGCTCTAACCATTTTGGCGGTTCAGGGAACAGCCTTCGCTATGCTCTTCGTCTGGAATGCAATCAGTGCCCGCATTGGTAAAAAAGCAGTTTACTTACTGGGCATGGTTCTGTGGATTTTGGCGCAAGCAGGTTTGTTTATTGTGCAACCAGGACAGCCGATTCTAATGCTGGCGCTAGCTGTCGCTGCTGGCATTGGTGTGGCGACAGCCTACTTAATCCCCTGGTCAATGGTGCCGGATGTGATCGAACTTGATGAGCTAACCACTGGGCAGCGACGGGAAGGAGTCTTTTACGGGCTCATGGTGTTGTTGCAGAAGGTCGGCTTGGCGGCGGGGCTTTTTTTTGTAGGGCAAGCATTGGAATGGTCTGGTTTCCAGGGGACTTCGCCCGACCAACCCGAAGCAGCCTTAACGGCCATCCGCATTATGATCGGCCCCATTCCTACGATTGCCCTAATCTTGGGTATCATCCTGGCCTACTTCTATCCCATTACCAAAGAGCGCCACGCGCAGATTTTGCTACAACTAGCAGAGCGCAAGAAAGCTTCCGGCTAAGAAACCTTTAGCCGAGGTTAGCCAAGGGGACAGTTAGATGCAGAGCTCTCTGCTGCGGCAAAAAATTGGTTTCTATCTGGAGGACATTGAAACTCCTATCGGCAGAACCATCAATCTTGTAATCACGGGTTTGGTTCTGCTGTCCTCAGCAATTTTCGTTGCTGATACATATCCGATTTCGGCGATCACCCGAGATAGATTAGACACTGTTGACACCGCTATTTTGCTGGTGTTCGTTGTGGAGTATCTGCTGCGGTTGTGGTGTGCGGAGAAAAACCTTCGCTACTTCTTCAGCCTCTACGCAATGATCGACTTGATTGCGCTCCTACCTTTTCTGTTGGGCACAGTTGATATTAGATTTATCCGAATTTTTCGCTGGTTCCGGATCCTGCGCTTGCTACGCTTCATAGAAGGCAAAACATTTTTTGGCTACGTCAGCGGTGAAGACAGCAAAAGTCTCAGTCGGATCCTGTTTACCCTATTTGCCATCATCTTTGTTTATTCGGGTTTGATCTATCAGGTTGAGCACGCTACCAATGGTCAAGCTTTTAACACCTTTTTAGATGCAGTCTATTTCTCAGTGGTAACCATGACCACTGTAGGTTTTGGTGATGTTACCCCGACCTCAGAGGCAGGCCGCTTACTGACAGTGTTGATGATTTTGACGGGGATTGCTCTGATTCCCTGGCAGTTAGGGAACCTGATTAAGAGGCTCGTCAAAACAGCTAACCAGGTGGAGACGCGTTGCCCTGGCTGCGGTTTTGCCTTTCATGACACTGATGCACGCTTCTGTAAAATCTGCGGCAGCCAACTGGGCAAGACTACCAGTGAATTGGGCCAGTCAGGCTAGAGAGATTCCAGGTGTTTTTCATCGGGCTTGTTTTTCGCTGGGCTTATTGGTGGAGACTACCGTCAGGCATGGTTGTGCCCATCAAGTTAGCTCCCGTTAACTTCACCATCACGCGGCCTGGAGAGCCAATACAGGCCCCTCGTAAATCAGCCCCACTGAGGTCAGCCCCACTGAGATCCGCTCCGATCAAGTTGGCTTCTTGTAAGTTGGCATTATTTAGCCTGGCCTGTAGCAGGTTAGCTCTGAATAAATTGGCACCATGTAAATTCGCGCCAGTCAGGTTGACGTTGTGCAAAAAGGCGTCGCTCAGATTGGCGTTGCTCAGGTCGGCATTGCTGAGATTGCGGCCTGACAAATCCTTCTCCTTCAAATTGGCCCCTCTCAAATCTGCACCAGAGAGATCTGAGTGCCGTCTTGCCTGCTGTTGGGGCTGCGGCGCTTTTTGCGACGTTTGATGATGGTGTGGGGATTGATAGTGATAGTAGGTTTGGCTTGGACGGGCGCTCGCTTTGGAGTTGGACTTAGGCTGAGCTGTTTGCGCCTGAGCCCTGACGGGTGCTTTTTGATGAGCTCGCAATTGATCCCGGGCCCAATTGATCTCCTTAAGTTTCTCCTGCGCCTTTTCCAATAGACGTGGGTTGTCTTTAGGAACGCGATCGGGGTGCCAGACGAACGCTAAATCCTTATAGGCCTGGTTCACCTCCTCCTGAGATGCACCAGGCTCCAATCCAAGCAGTATGTAGCACCGGTCTAAGTCATTCATTCACAACCGTCCAGCAAGATTTCTGATTGGGAGGGCAGAAAGACTGGGTAGCCCCCTTCCCAGGAGAAGGGAGGGTTTAGAGTAATTGGCTTTCAGTATACTCACCTCTACTCCTGAGCTGTACTCCCGCCATCCTCTGCTCTGAAAAAGATTGCCTAGCAGAGCAGACTAGCTTAACAAAGACGCCGTAGGCTTGAGTGCCCACGGCGTCTAGTGTCTAGGAGTCTTTAGCTTCTAGAAGAGGTTGCTGTTCGTCCAGCTTCTCGACTACTGAGGAGTTGCCTTAGCAACGGTTGCCTTCACATCCACGCTCTTAACCCCCTGAATTTCCTGGGCTAGGGAAGCAACGCGGTCTAACTGGGCTTGAGTTGGCACACTACCAGAGATTGTGACCACACCCTCTTCGGCATCAACCGTTAGCTTGCTGGCGGGTAGGTTAGCTTCCAGCTTGCTGCGGATCTCGCTCTCCAGATCGCCATCAGCTCTGACATTTGGATCGCCAGCAACATCGTTGCGCTGCTCACGAGCCCGAATATCAGCCTCTAGCTGATTCTTCCGAACTTCGCTGCTTGCGTCGTTCTGGTTGGCCTGAGCCGCCTCAGGTTCGGGAACCTCACCTTGGGTAGCAGTCGTGTCAGGTGCGTTTGCACTGGTCTGAGCCGTATCACAGGCTGCCAGACCCAGCAGTAGGAAGCCGCTCAATAGAAATGGGGTTAATTTCTTCATTTTGGTTTGTGCCTCAATTTTTGGATGTGAACTGGAGGCTCCGACGTTGGCAGAGCCTCGCATTGTTTTAAAAGCCGCTAATTAATACCCTTTGGTGCGGGTATTGGGATCGATCTCCCGGCTACGAACACGGTAGCTGCCCTCTGGGGAATCGTAGACACCAAAATCCTGAATACCACCTCGACGCAGAATAGCCTCAGCCTGATTCACGTCGTTCTGGCTACCCTCAACCATCACCAGGTAGCTGCCCTGCTCAACCCGGCTGTGGTAGGCATGTGCCCGTTCTTCGGGAATGCCTAAACCGACCAATGCACCCACTAAACCGCCAGCAGCAGCACCGATACCTGCACCCGCAGCAGTTGTTGCCAACGCTGTGCCCAGCGCTCCTGCAGTCATTACCGGACCGATACCAGGAATTGCCAGGGCACCAATGCCCACTAGCAGACCGGCCAGGCCACCCAGGACTCCCCCTGTAGTTGCACCAGCACCGGCTCCTTCATCAGCCTTGTTACCTAAACCACGCTCATCAGTTACATCAGCGCCTGCCATGCGTTGACCACGCTCAGCATCACGAGCAACCACAGAAACATCATCCATTGAGAAGCCAGCTGTACGCAGCTCTCTGACTGCTTGCTCGGCTTGGGCGTAGCTCGAAAAAACGCCTACTGCCCTTCTGTGTTCGCCAACAGCCATAACTGTCATCCTCCATGTTGCAAGCTCTACTGACATCTTGGAGGGCAAGTTGGTAGCTTCCATCACTCTTTGGACAGGGGCACGCTGAGAACCCCCCTAAAGGCATAAGTCTGTTTTGGTGCGGTTTTAAGCACCCTCAGCAGCAGGTGAAACGCCTATGATAAGTTGCAACCCAAGGACAGGGAGCCTGGCTCTGAGTGCTTAACGAGCATTACGATCAACCGACTTTGCCCTCATCTGGCAAGTTCTTCCAGATTTTTTCGTCTCCCTTTGACCGTGAGATCGTTGCTCTGGCGCTACCTGCTCTGGGCACTTTGGCGATTGACCCCCTGTTGTCGATGGTAGACACTGCCATGGTTGGCAGATTGGGCACGCTGCAACTGGGAGCCCTGGCAGTAGCAACAGTTGTATTCGCGGTAATGTTCGTTGGCTTCAATTTCTTGAGCTATTCAACCACCGCCCAGGTAGCCCGCTACTACGGAGCTGAGGTTCCTGACAAGGTAGGAATTTATACCGTACAGGCTCTGTATTTGGCTTTGGGTTTAGGGATTCTGCTGGCTGGTTTGGGCTGGTGGTTCGCGCCGCAAATTGCTCAGGTTATGGGCGTGCAGCCGAACAATTTCGATTATTTCCTGGCCTACTTCCGCTGGCGGGTTCTAGCAGCGCCTGCCTTTATGCTGCTGATGGTTGGACATGGTTTCTACCGGGGCATTCAGAATCTGCGCGTGCCATTGTGGGTGGTGCTAGCAGTGAATCTGATCAATGGAGGCTTGGATTACCTGCTGATCTATCCGCTTCATCAAGGGATTGCAGGTGCCGCCATTGCTACGTTGATTGCACAAGTTGTGGGAGCGCTAGCTTTTGTTGGCCTGATGTTTGGTGGTGCCACTGGCCATCTGTACCACTTGCGCTCAGCCCTAAACGTGCGTTGGCAGCAGATGCGGGAGTTGGTTCGAGTCTCTGGGGACCTGTTCTTCCGCTCAGCTGCCATCCAGGTTTCTTTTGTGGTTGCTTCTGCCAGTGCCGCCCATATGGGTGCTGTCACTGTGGCTGCGCACCAAGTTGGTATGGAACTGTGGGTTTTCCTAGCAATGGTGGTGGATGCGATTGCCATTGCAGGTCAATCACTGATTGGGCGTTACTTGGGCGCAGGTGAGCCACAACGAGCCTACAAAGTGGGACTACGCATGACTCAGTGGGGGATTGCCTTGGGCTTTGTGCTCATGGGTGTTTTTTGGCTACTTCGGGATCTGCTACCTCACCTATTCACCAGTGATCCGCGCGTCTTACACACCATTGCCAGCATTTTTCTGTTTGTAGTCTGCTTCCAGCCAATTAACAGCTTGGTTTTCGTACTGGACGGCATTTTAATCGGAGCGGGCGATACGCGCTTTCTGCGCCGTGCAGCTACAGCAGGTGCTCTAGCCTATATCCCGCTGGCTCTCGCTGCCTTAACCTGGGGCTGGGGCCTGCCTGGTGTGTGGTTTGGGCTGGCCCTGATGATGCTGATCCGCCTGTTGACTAACTGGCTGCGGTTTCAAGGGCAGAAGTGGGTAGTTACAGGCGAGGCCGTTCCTCAAGGTTAGCCACTAAAAGATTGGCCCGGGAAACACAAGGGGAAGCAAGCGAGATAGAGGGTCTTGTCTGTCTTAAGTCTTATAATTCCTGACTTCTCCTAAATCCCTGGAACAACAAGTAGGGGACGCAGCAAGCTGCATCCCCGCATCCCCAAGTTAGGTTGTCCAATTATCCGAATGTGTGTTAGATGCTACCCCAAGCCCTGATCCACAAGAGGCTTCAATGGTTTACCCTGGAACGGTAGACCACCCTTTCGTAGTCCATCGATTCCATGATTGTAATCAAGCGACGGTAGATGCTTTGGTGTAGATGCTCATTAAAGCCTCTATACAAATAGTAGCTTAGGAGTCCGGAAGAGTCCAGTAGAATCACTTAAATTTCACAATTCTAGGTTTGATGCAGGCGCAGAGCCTCTAGGTTCCAGAGAACACTGCCGGTAACACTGGGCTGAACCCCCTCTACCCGATCGCGCACAGCATTCAGTGACTGAGGTGTGACCAGATAGATCATCGGCAACTGCTCCTGCACAATCTGTTGGAATTCGCCATAGATGGCCCGACGCTTGGCTGTGTCAAATTCCCGAGCCCCAGTGATAAACAACTGGTCAATGCGCTTCTCCCAATCACTGACTACATAGCCTGGAATTGGCGGATCTCCAGGACGAGCCCCTTGGTTGAAATCATGTAGGGTGCCATCGCTACGCCAGATATTGGCCCCGCTATTGGGTTCTAGGCCACCGGTCAAACCCAGTAGGATGCATTCCCAAGTACGAGCGTCGCTCTTGCTGATTAGCAGATTGAAGTCGATGGGAAAAAAGTCCACCTGAATGCCAAGACGAGCCAGGTCACTTTTGACTTGAGTGCCTAATGCCTCACGGTTTTTGTTGCCCGCGTTCGTATTCATGGTGAAGCGTACCGGGTTGCCCTCGGGATCTAGCAATAGTCCCTGGCTATTGAGTTTGTAGCCTGCGTCTTTCAGAATCGACTTGGCTTTATCCAGGTTGTAGTCGTAAGTCTTCAGCCCTTCTTGTGGCGATAAATAGAAGGGGCTCTGCACGGGAATAGGGGAATTCTGCGCCTGCCCTAGGCCCCGGAAGACATTGTCAATCATGGTTGGACGATCGAGGCCATAGGCAATGGCTTGACGAAAAGCTAAGTCATTGAACCACTTGGATCGAACCGGATTGACGTAGGGCTTACCGGACTTAGGATCGCGTCCTCGGTTCAAATTGAACTGAATAAAGCGGTCTCCTAAACTAGGGCCAGCATCATAAATAGTGAAATTATCGCGCTTTTCCTCTCGTTTAAGCAGTTGAAAATCTTCGGGTCGTAGGGTCAGCACATCCAAGTCGCGCGAACGAAATTGAATCAGTGAAGTATCAGTCGAGTCCACAATATTGAGAACGACTCGCTGAATATAAGGCTGACCTGCTTTGCGGTAGTGGGGGTTGCGCTCTAGAGTAATGCGCTCGGCAGGACGGTACTCCACCATCCGATAAGGACCGCAACCAATAATCTGCCTGACATCCGTGTCGATGCCCCAAGTGCTGAGAAAACGAGGGGTGCCATCAGACCCAATTTGGCTAACCGTAGGCCCCAAAATATGTTTGGGCAAAATTGGGACGCCGACCGTATCCAGGAACGGTGAGAATGGCTCAGGCAGTTCAAACTCAATCCGTAGCCGATCCAACTGGCGAACTTTAGGTAAAGCACCAGCATCCCCAATGCGCAGAACGTCCTTGTTGCCAGCAGGGATGCGGTCGTTAAACAGCACATCGCGAAAGGTGAACAGCACATCATCAGCAGTTAGTGCCTCACCATCGGACCATTTCAAGTTGTCACGTAAAGTGAAGACAATACGCTTGCCTCCGTCTAGAATCTGCCAAGTTTCGGCCAAGTTGGGTTCTAGCTGAGAGGTAATGCCATTGCGAGTAATCAGGCCCTCAAATAGAAATGCCCAAAGCTCCTGCGAGGTGGCTTCGTTAGAAATAACACTATTAAAGGTTTTGGGATCAGAGAAAGACAGCAACAGTTGGCTAGCGGGTGTGGCAGGCGTAACCGTGCAGGCAGTCAGGGCAAAGAGCAGGCAAAGAGCTACAACCCTTCGGATCCAGCCCCAAACAAGCGTTCGCATGACTAATCGCTCAATCGCAGGTCTTCTAAGTTCCACAGCAAGCTGCCCAAAGCACCTATTTGAATGCCTTCGACTCGACTACGGGCAGCACTTAAGGACAGCGGATTGACCAGATAGATCAATGGCAATTGCTCTTGCACAATCTGCTGAAACTCGTTGTAGATTACTTTGCGTTTCTCAACGTCAAACTCTTGCGTGCCCGCGAGCAAAAGTTGATCGATTTTCTTTTCCCAATCGGTTACGACACGACCCGGTAAGGGCGGTTCACCTGGCTGGGGCCCCTGATTGAAAGCATGGAGCGAGCCGGTACTACGCCAGATGTTCGACCCGTTGTTAGGTTCGGTGCCACCCCCCCCGAAGCTTAAAATAATCGCTTCCCAATCGCGAGTGCTCTTGAGCTTGGAGACCAGCAACGTGAATTGTAGTGGCACAAAATCAACCTGGATGCCAATTTTAGCCAGGTCGCTTTTGATCTGAGTGCCAGTTGCCTCGCGAACTTTATTGCCAGCATTAGTGCTAAGCGTAAAGCGAACTGCATTACCCTCAGCATCTAGCAATTGACCTTGAGCATTGTAGCGATAGCCTGCTTCTACCAAGATCGCTTTCGCTTTTTCTAGGTCGTAATCATAGGTTTTTAAGCCCTTGTCAGGTGGCAAATAATAGGGGCTTTGAACAATGATTGGGGAGTTTTGCGGTTCGCCCAGCCCACGGAAGACATTGTTGATCATCTCGGAGCGGTTGATCGCATAGGCAACTGCCCGACGAAAGGCGATATCGTTGAACCACTTGGAACGGATGGGGTTAACGAAAGGCTTATTGTTCTTGGAGTTCTTGCCCTGGCTTTGATTGAACGTGATGAAAAAGGTACTAGGAGCTGGACCCCCATTGTAGATGTCGAACTTATCGCGTTTTTCTTCTCGTTTTAATAATTCAAAATCTTCTGGACGCAGGCTTAACATGTCCAGATCGCGCGAGCGAAATTGCAGTAGCGCAGTATCTTGAGAATCGACAATGTTTAAGATGATGCGTTCAATATACGGTTTTCCTGCTAGGCGATAGTGGGGGTTACTCTCGAAAGCAATCCGCTCCGCCGGACGATATTCCGTCATCCTATAAAGACCACTGCCAACAATTTTGGTGACATCGCTATCGACGCCCCAACTGTTGACAAATGGGGGGGGCTGCTCAGCTGTTTTAGGCGTTAGCGTGCTCCGCAAAATGTGCTCAGGAAAGATTGCAGCCCCTACCGCTTCTAGGAAAGGGGAAAAGGGTTCTGGTAGTTTGAACTCGACTCGCAAGTCGTCGAGCTTCCGCACCTCGGGTAAGACCCCTGCATCGCCGATGCGCAAGATATCCCGAATTGGGGCTGGGATCCGCTCATCAAAGTACAGATCATTGAACGTAAAGACAACATCATTCGTGGTCAACGGTTGTCCATCTGACCACTTCAGTCCCCGCCGCAGCTTGAAGACAATGCGCTGACCATCATCCAGCACTTGCCAGCTTTCAGCCAGAGAGCCCTCAAACTCTTGGGTAATGCCATTTTTGCTGATCAACCCCTCGTACAAATAGCCGCAGGCTTCGGTGCTGGCTGAGTCATTGGCGATCACACAGTTGAAAGTTTTGGGGTCGGAAATCGACGACAACAACAGTTGCGGGGGCGGTGCAGCCGGTGAGGCACTACAGGCTCCCAGCAGACCAGTCACGACCAGGACCAGAACTAAAACCAGTAGCCGTTGAACAGCAGGAAAAAGGCGTTGCATTGTTTTAAAGGTCAAGCAGCTACTCGATGGCCATCTCAAGGACGATCTTCAGAGGTCTTCGCCAGGGGATCAGCGAGGTAGGATTCAGGATCAGGCAGCTCAGTAGAGGCTTCTGACACAGTGCCTTCTCGAGCGGAGGGCGGCAGGGCCCGGGTTGAGGGCGAGCTGCGCAAGGTAGCCCAAGCTGCCCGTACTCCTGTCCAGACACTTTTGCTAGTGATCTGCACCTCCTTAGCCTGGGACCGCACCCCGGTCACACTTCCTTCAACCTGCTTGACCACATTGGAAGCGCTCTGCACCCCATCTGAGACATCATCAGTCAGGTCACTAATTTCTAAACCTGTCAGTCGGATCGCCTCTAACGTGGGCGGTAATTCACGACGCAGAGTATCAAATAGTTTTTCGGCGCTACGGGCTGCACGAGCTAATTCTTGTAAGGCTGGTAGCGCTGCCACCAACACGGCAGTTAAACTCACTGCCACTAGCAAGATCGAAAGGCCCAGCCAAAAGATCGGTTCGCTCACAAAGTCGCCTCACCAGAATGCATCTTAGAGAGAATCTGGCGGAGTTTCGGACACGTTAATATCCGTTGTCGGCTCCGGCCGCTGCTTGAGATCACGGCGCTGTTGCACACCCGCCTCAATACCAACATTGACAGCCTCTCGCAACCGGCCCAGAGTCTCATGGAGTTGAAGGCGGGCCGACTCACTCAGCCGATCAGCCTGATATTGAACGCTGCTACCAAAATCCTCAGCAATCTCTGGCAGAGCATCAGCAGATTTTTTCAGTAGGCGGCGAGTATCGCGCCCTGGGCGGGGTGCCACCAGTAGTCCCAGCACGGTGCCAACGGCACTACCTAGAAATAGTCCAGCCCAGAACCCGCCACTACGGTTATCTGACATCGTGCATGTCTCTCTCGATGAGGTGAACCTTGAGGTGAACTCTGAAGTGGGTGAACCTTGAAGTGATACAAGGTGAGCTACTGCCAACCCAGTTGTCAACGGCTCATCAACCATTGGCTCAAGCGCGGACCTTACGAGTGCGGGAACGTAGGACTCTGTTGCCTACCCCTACCACCCGCAGTGCTTGCTGAGCCTGTTGCAGTTGTGGTGCGAGCTGAGCATAACGCTCCCGCAATTGAACCATTCCCATCTGGCCTTTGAGAATGGCATCCGGCGCACCATGGAGCAGGCCGTGGGTGCTGCGCTCAACATTATTCAACGTATCAGCAAGCTTGCCCAAAGTGCGCCGCAGTTTCCAGACCTGCCACGCTGACAATAGACAGATCAAGGTGAGAAGGGCATTGAGCACCAGCACTATCGTCAGCATCGCACGCACGTCTCCAGACGCTCTTCAAAGGGAGCACAAAGGGCACAAAGTCTAGAATCATCGGGCTAGAAACAAGGCAACATTCCTTGCATTCGTTGCTGTTATGCTAACGTGAAACCCCAAATTTCAACTGGTTTAAGCCGTTCGCTGAGCGAATTGCAGAGTAACTCAGAGGTCGTGATTTTCGAGGGTTCTCCCGCCGTTCTAGGCAGTCGGAGATATGGCGCAAACTTCGATCTCCATTGTCATTCCCACTTACGAAGAAGCGCTGAGCCTACCTGTAACCCTTAAGAGCTTAAGCCAGCAAGCACTGCCTTTTGAGGTGTTTGTCGCTGATGGGGGTTCGAGCGATGGCACGCTGGAAGTTGCCCAACAGCTCACCTCGGTTTTGCCTTTTTCTCTACAGGCGGGGATCAGTCCTGAGCGGGGACGGGCTGCTCAGATGAACTGGGGAGCCGCCCAGACCCGTGCAGAAATTTTGCTATTTCTGCACGCTGACACGCATTTGCCGCAAAGGGCTTTAGAACGCTTACGGGGCGCCTTGCGTGATCCCGGTGTCGTGGGGGGGCGCTTTGCTCTGGCTCTCGATGCTCAGGATTGGCCCTATCCACTGATTGCCTGGAGTAGCAACTGGCGCACTCGCCTGACTGGCATTTGCACTGGCGACATGGCGATCTTTGTGCGGCGCTCTGTTTTTGAGCAGTTAGGTGGTTATCCCCAGCAACCCTTGATGGAGGATTTGGAACTTTCGCGTCGCTTGCGCAAACTGGGGCGTTTGACTTGGCTCGACCTACCGGTGGTAACTTCTGCTCGTCGCTGGCAGCAGTATGGTCCTTGGCGCACAATCGCGCTGATGCAAACCTTGCGCTACGCCTACTGGGTGGGAGTTGAACCGGAGCAGCTGGCCCGATGGTACCGGCAGGTGCGGTGAGCACTTGCGCAACCTTGGGTTAGGCTGCTGATATCTTGGCTAAGCGCAGGCAGCTCTCTGGAATGTGTGACATGTCTGAGTCTCCTTTAGAGCTAGCCCGGGCTGCGCTCGCGTCTCAAGCTTGGGCTGAGGCTCTGGATCATCTGCGTCCACTCCTGACTGAGCCAGACCCGACTCTGGCTCACCAAGCCACACGGCTAATCGCTCAAGTGCCCCATCCCCTCTCGGTATCGGCCTTAGTCGGTGCGCTCGACCATTCAGAGGCCCCGATCCGGCTAACAGCCGCTGAAGGACTGGCCCAACTGGGAGACCGCTCTGCCCTCGATCCCCTACTACAAGCCCTTGACGATCCAGAGCCTGCAGTTCGGCAGCAAGTTGTGACCACCTTGAAGGCGCTGGATGCCGAAGCTGCCCGTGCTCAAATCACCGAACTACTAAGCTGGGAGCGATTGCCAGACCAGTTGCGGTTAGGGCTAACGGAGGCTTTGGCGGGGTGGGAAGAATCCGGTACAGTTGAAGTCCAGTCGTGAGTGCAAAGTTCTGTGGCACCAGCCCAATCTCTCCGTCCTTCTCAGCGCCTTTGGGCCACCTTGGGCTTGTACTTGCTGCTAGGGATTATTGCTCTGGCCATGCTGCTGCCCCTGATTTGGCTGGTGAGCACCTCATTTAAGTCTTCGGCTGAGAACATTTTCCAGTTCCCACCACGTCTTTTGCCAGAGCAAGCCACTCTCAGTAATTACATTCGAGTTTGGCAAAGCAACCCGTTCGGTCGTTACCTATGGAACAGTACGGTAGTGGCGGTGCTGACTGTAGGGCTGAATTTACTGTTATGTTCCTTGGCTGCTTATCCTCTAGCCCGTTTGGATTTTCGAGGGCGCAATTTCTTATTCGCGCTGGTCATTGGCACGATTATGATCCCGTTTCAGATCACGATGATTCCGCTATATATCCTGGCGGTCAAGTTGGGGCTGACCAATAGTTATCTAGGCCTGATTTTGCCTTATATCACTTCAGCATTTGGCATTTTTCTGCTGCGTCAAGCTTTTCTAGGAGTTCCTAAAGAACTGGAAGAAGCTGCCCGTATGGATGGCTGCTCCGAGTTGGGGATTTGGTGGCATGTGATGATGCCCAGTGTTCGCCCAGCCCTAGTTACGCTGGCGATTTTTGTCTTTGTTGGTTCTTGGGGTGAGTTTCTATGGCCGCTGATTTTACTCAACCAATCTGAAGAGCTTTATACCCTGCCTTTGGGCGTGGCCAAATTATCGGGTGCCTTCTCAGAGGACTGGCGTTTGATTGCCGCTGGCTCTGTGATTTCTATTGTGCCAACCCTACTAGTTTTCTTAGGAATGCAGCGCTATATTATCCCCTCTGAAGCAGGCAGTGGGTTAAAGGGCTGAACACTGGTTGAAGTGCTAATTGCATTGGTTAATTCAAGTCAATTTGAGCCAATTCGAGGCACTCTTTTTGTCTTTAAATGCCTGCAAATATGCATTTTGTTACCTTAGTCTGATTTAGAAATAGCTAGAGCCTAGATATAGTTAAAACTTAAAACAGTTAGAACAGGCGGGAGCATAAGCCACCCGAGTCTGCTTCTTTACAAACCTTTTGTAGAAATTTAAGTTTGATTGCCGAGACCATCTCTCAAATCATACTGACTACCCTACAGCTCAGTTCTCGCTAAGATTGAGAGAGTTTAGTTTGGGAGCCAGCACGGAGCTGGCAGCGCTTATCGACACGATTTATGGGAACCTGGATGGCCTAAAGCCTAGCCAGATCAAAGCGCTCAAACGCCTCTACAGCCAGCGTCTACCAGGTAGTAGCCTGGTGACTTCCGAGTTCGCTCAACGCTTGGGGGCGATCAGCAGTGAGATTCAGCAGCCTCTCTGCACTTATATCAACCGCCGAGGACAGGTGATTCGGGTGGGTGTGGGCACGCCACGACAAACCCAAATTCCACCCCTGGAATTGCCTCGCTACGGGGCTGAACGCTTGAGCGGTATTCGCTGTCTGGCGACCCAACTTAAAAACGAATCTCCCAGCGAAGCAGCCTTAACCGCGATGACGCTACAGCGGTTGGATGCCTTGGTGCTTTTGAGCGTCACTGGTGAAGGTTTCGAGCGACGAGGCGGTGGAGCCACCGGCTACATTAATGCCACCTATCTGGCCCATTTGATCCCCGATGGCGGCCAGACTCACATTTACTGGACCGTGTCGCCAGCGCAAAGCTTAGACGTGCTGTCCCAGCAGGATCTCTTAGCCTTGGTTGAGGGACTGGAAGCAGAATTTCGACGGGAGTATCGAGCGCAGCAGGTTGACCAAGACACCGACCGGGTGGTTCTGGTCGGGCTGTTGACCGATCGCCGCTACGAGCAGCAGTTTCAAGATTCGATTGAGGAGCTGGAGCGCTTAGTTGATAGTGCAGGGGGCGAGGTGTTGGAGGTGCTCCAGCAGAAACGGGAACATGTCCATCCACAAACTGTAGTCGGCGAAGGCAAGATTCAGGAAATTGCTCTGAGCGCTCAAACCCTAGGGGCCAATCTTGTCGTCTTCGATCAGGATCTGTCGCCGGCGCAGGTGCGCAATCTGGAAACCAAAATTGGTGTGCGCGTTGTTGATCGCACCGAGGTCATCCTCGATATCTTTGCGCAACGTGCCCGGTCTCAGGCCGGTAAGCTTCAGGTGGAACTAGCTCAGCTCGAATACATGCTGCCGCGTCTGACTGGACGTGGTACAGCTTTGTCTCGTTTGGGCGGTGGCATCGGTACGCGAGGACCGGGCGAAACCAAGCTTGAAACGGAACGTCGTGCCATCAAGCGTCGGATCAGCCGTTTGGAACAGGAGGTGAATCAGCTCCAGGCCCACCGTTCCCGGCTACGTCAACGGCGCCAGCACCAAGCTGTACCTACGGTGGCGGTAGTGGGCTACACCAACGCAGGCAAGTCAACTCTGCTCAATGTCTTGACCAAAGCCGAAGTTTACACAGCGGACCAGCTCTTTGCCACGCTGGATCCAACCACGCGACGGCTGCTTTTACCCAATGGCCACACAATTTTGCTCACGGATACGGTGGGGTTCATTCACGAACTGCCACCACCTCTAGTCAATGCCTTTAGGGCCACTCTGGAGGAAGTCACCGAAGCTGATGGGCTTCTGCATGTAGTGGATTTATCGCACCCGGCCTGGCTAACTCACATTGAGTCGGTAAAAGACCTGCTGAGTGATATGGAAGTTACACCGGGCCCTAGTCTCCTGGCTTTCAACAAGCTTGACGAAGCAGCCCCTGAGCAGATTGAACAGGCGCAGGCCCGTTTTCCCAACGCTCTGTTCATCTCGGCAGTGGAGCGTCAGGGTCTTGAGCAGTTGTGCGAGAGTTTGGCGCAGTTAGTGCGTTATGCCACTGGTAGCTCTGGAGTTTAGGTTAGTTACCTCTAACATTTGGGTTAGGCAATCCTTCATAGCGCAGCTGAGATCTTGTGTTCGAGCAGTGATCTCAGTCAGTACCCGAACGATTTAGTGTGCCAGAGTGCAGCAGAAACCTCCAGACAGCTCTCTCAGGGCTAGCGCATCATGGGATTCTACGCACTCCGGTCAGTCTCGCTTCGCAAGATTTTACTGGGCTTAGGAGCGGCTGTCTGCCTTATCATCCTGCTTCTGAGTAGCCAGTTGCTGGGCATAACTCTGATTCCCACTGCCCTACTGCAAGACCTCGCCCTTGTCATTGCTGCCGCCACAGCCCTAGTGATTCTGTTGCTGGAGTGGTTGCTGATCACTACTTACATTCCTGCGCGCAATCCACCTAACGTTCGTTCTCTGTTTCGGGGGCTTGGCGTCGTTGCGCTGGCTATCGCTGTGACGGTTGAGCTAGTTGCAGTTTTGTCGCTTATCCTTCTAAACTTGATCCCACTGTCACTGGGCTTGTTTGCGATCGCCGTTCTACTCATGCTGGTCGCTACAGCTGTTGCAGGCTATTACTGGGTACGAGTCTAAGTTTATGGCGAACTGCACTAAGAGCTTAGAAACTAAAAGTTTAAGAACTAAGGGTAACTAAGAGCGATTCTGCCGTAGCAACCAGAACATAGTCGCGCCGACCATGGAACCGGCTACAAACAGCAAAACCCCTCCATCTTGCCCACTGATGGTGCCATTGCTAATCGCCCTGCCAATAACACCGCCTCCTACAACAGCACCGCCTACGGTCCAAGCCAGAATCCAGGTCCAACTAGGCAGTAGAGCTTGCCGCAAGTGAGACGGCGTTGCCCACTTCAAGAAATACTCCACGATGAAACCGTTGATGATGCCACCAACGGCTCCTGCCAGCGCCATACTGCCGCTGTAGCTCCAGTCGGTTTGACTTGAGAGGGCCATCTGACCGATCAGCATCGCTAGTAACCAACCCCCTCCGATCCAGCTCAACGGCGCAATTAGAGGCACTGCTTGAGACTTCGCTCTGGGTTTAGAAGGTGGGCTTGGGACTCTAGAAGGCGTGGAGGGCGTAGCGACGCGCTTGGATATCGGGGTGGCAGAGGGGCGTTCAGTCGGAGCGGCAGGCTTGCGACCAGACAGGTTGGGATCAGAGCGTCGCTTGCTTGCTAATTCTTTTACTGCTAATTCAATGCCCTGAGCAACATTCAAAAAGGCTGCATCCTGGTTCTGCCAGGTAGTGACCGGTTGAGCATCCTTGGGCAGGGGTCTGAGTTTGCTAAAGGGTGCGCCGCGCCAGTCTACTGGACGCAATACAACTGGGATCACACGAGCTTCTCCTGTTCGGTGACGTTCCATTGCCCGCTTCACTTCAACGTCGTGGCAGTAGTCTGAATCAATGAAATCGGGGCTAACCAGTAGCAAAATTACCTGGGCTGTATTCAGGTGCTCGTCAATTTCGTTGGCATATTCAGCGCCTGGGCTAATCTGCCGGTCATACCAGGCTGAGATAATGCCCTGACGCTGCAAGCTTCGCAGGTGTTTAGCTAATTCATCGCGCAGTTTTTCATCCGGATGGGCATAAGAGAAAAAGACTTTGATCGCTCCTGCTGCCAACATGGATTCTCTGCACCTCTGAATCTCAACCTGCCTAGCCTCAACTTGCTCGGTTCTTCACGGGGCATTGGGGTTCAGCACAACACCTTTACTCTCAGTTACAACAGGTCAGAGCGCAACATCAAGTTCTGCCAGTGATCTTAGTGATCTTCAAGGGGTCTTCAACCCACTCTCTGCCAGACTGCTCATACTTTACGCGATAGCTCGGTCACTTCACAAAGGCCTGTCAGCAGCTTCTCAAACGGAGTCACTACAGCCCTCTAGAACTCCTCAAGTTTTCGTGTACAATCATTTCACCGAACTCGGGCTCTGCATAAAATGTCTTCACTGGCCCTAAGTTGAAGTTAGCTCAAGAACAACCTTCCAGTTTTGGAAAGACATTTTATAGTTCCGAATTAACCTGGCTTTTAATAATCTTGAAGCGAGGTCATGAACCAGAGTCATGAACCAGAGCCATGTAGCCTTGAATACCTTCACTCTAAAACAGCACAACAAGTGTCAGTAGTGATTAGGCTAAACAACCTGACCCTTCTCGGCATTTATTGTCGGTAGCGATTGCCCAAAGCCGCGTCATTCTCACCCTAAAATAGTCGCGATGACAGGAAGCCCCGCATGTATCTAAACCTGCTAACGTCGCTTGTTGCCCCTGCCCTACTTGTAGCTCAGCTTCCCTTCAGCCAACAGCCACAGCCCAGTGCCGATAAGCGTCTGGCTATGTATGCCAAGCCAGCAGTTGTCCGTATTGTCGCTGGTTGTTATGGCACTTACAGTGATGGATCTAAATCTTATCCCTTATCTAACGCAGGCTTAGGCTCTGGCTACTTTATCAATCCCAATGGCTACATTGTCACCAATGCACATGTCGTAGAGGCTACAAGAGAGGGCGAACAAGGCTGCAAAAAGCGTTTGTTTCAAAAGCTGGTCGTGAAGCTAACTGGCATTAAAAATATAAACGATGTTCCTCAGACAAGACAAGCCGCTATTGAGGAACGCTTTAAGTTAGACTCTGCTAGCTTCGATTATGTTCAGAGAGTGGTTTTGCCCAATACTGATGGCAATTTCCCAAGGTATGAAATTAAATCCTTTGGGACAGCTGGCTCTGGCGGCAGCGGCAAAGATATTGCGGTGATCAAGATTGAGGTTAAAAACGCGCCCGCTTTGCCTTTAGGAGACTCAGACAAAGTTGAGCTTCAAGACAATGTAATGGTCTTGGGTTATCCCGGTGCTGCTGATAGCTTCCGTGACTTCAGTAAGAAGTCGGTTTATGAAGCAACGGTGGTGAAGGGAGCTGTTTCTAGCTCTAACAAAACCCTGGCAGATGATGCTCCGGTATTACAACTGGATGCACTGGTTACCTATGGCAGTTCTGGCGGACCAGTGCTTAATGAGCGGGGTGAAGTCGTTGGCATGATCACCTTCGGTGGGCGTGACGAAGACGGCGCGGTGAAGATCCCCTTTGCAGTGACTACTAGTACAATTCAAGAGTTCATTGGGCAGTCGGGTACTGCTAATGAAAAAGGCGTCATTGATGACCTTTATCGCAAGGGGTTAGAGCTTTACTGGCAGGGAGATTACCGTCAGGCTAAAGCAAAGTTTGAGGCTGTCAAAGGTTTATTCCCACAGCATTCAGACATCAATCGCTTACTGGGGGAATGCGACCAAAAGCTAGCCGATGGTTGGAAGAATGGTGATCCCTTTTTCTGGCTCTTGCTAACCGCGGTTCTGGTTGCTGTGCCTAGCCTGGGCTACTTCCTACTCAATCGCAATGCAATGCCGCGTTTCAGTGCTGTCGGCGGACATAGTAACGTCGAGTTAGATGAGTCTAATGAGCAATCTTTCAGCCCACCCATTGGCGTACCTAATAGCAGTCATCGCTACCCGTTACAACAGCCTACGATCACCTCAGTTGCCCCTCAGCTGAAACTGAACCGCCAGGGTAAAACGCTGCAATTCGCGTTGGACCAGGAGGTTTACCACTTGGGTCGTGAGCGTGGCTGGTCAGATTTCGAAATCCCGGATGCAGGCTGGGAGGTGATCTCTAGACGTCACGCTGTCCTGCGCCGAGAGGGTGACAACTATCGGATCTACGATGGCGATGGTCAGACACCCAGCCGCAATGGCATCTTCGTTGATCAGGTTCAGATTGATGGGACGAAGGGCTACCTCTTGAACCACGGCTGTCAGATCAAACTTGGGCAGAATCCTGCAACGCTTGTGACCCTAACCTACTCCAACCCTGCTAGCCAGCAGACTGCTGCCGCTCCTACCAACGTCGACATGAGTTAATTCGAGCAGGTCCAGCCGGTCTCAAGGTCAAGGGCGCGGTCGGGCAATCAGCACCACACTATCGCGCCCGTCTGGGTCTTGAAGGTATACCTTAACCTGCTCTTCCTGAGCGGTGCGCAGTTGTCGGCCCACAAAATCCGGGTGGATGGGCAAAGCCCTGTGACCGCGATCTACTAATACTGCCAGCCGAATTAGACGAGGCCTGCCATACTCGGTTACTGCGTTGAGCGCAGCTCGGATGGTGCGACCCCGGTAAATCACGTCGTCCACCAGCACCACGATGCGATCAGTGAGATCTACCGGAATCTCAGTCCGGGCAGGGGTGCGTAGGCTGATCTGATCGAGGTCGTCGCGGTAGAAGGTAATGTCAACCGCACCCGTCGGCACGTCAACGCCCTCCAGATTGCGGATCTGCTGGGCCAGTGTTTGCGCGAGCGGGACACCCCGGGTGTAGATGCCCAGCAGCACCAGATTCTCCAGGTTGCCGGAGCGCTCCACAATTTCCGAGGCTAGCCGGTTCACAGTTCGGCGCACCTCTTCGGGAGATAGAATCTCAATCACCTCGGGCGAGAGGGCCATGCCTAAGAGTCCAAATGCTTCGCCACAGTGTGCACGTCTTTGTCGCCACGACCTGAGCAGTTGATCACGATCCGCGTGCCGGGAGTGACCTGAGGACAAAGCGTGTCTAAGTAGGCAATCGCGTGAGCCGTTTCTAAGGCTGGGATAATGCCCTCTAACTGCGATAGCCGTTGCAGAGCCGTCAGCGCTTCAGCATCAGTAACGCTGTAGTACTCCGCACGCCCCAGATCCTTTAAGAAGCTATGCTCTGGTCCCACACCGGGATAGTCTAAGCCGGCGCTGATCGAATAGGGCTCGATCACCTGACCTTCCTCATCCTGCAGCAGATAGCTCATAGCGCCATGTAAAACGCCCACCCGACCCCGTGTGAGGGTTGCCGCATGTTGGTCTGAGCTGATGCCCTTGCCACCCGCCTCAATGCCGATCAAGCGCACAGTGGGTTCATCAACAAACTCATGGAACAGGCCCATGGCATTAGAACCGCCCCCTACACAAGCCAGCAGAATATCTGGCAAACCGCCCCATTTTTCGAGTGCCTGCGCCCGCGTTTCGCGACCAATGATTGCCTGAAAGTCACGTACCAGCATGGGATAGGGATGAGGCCCTGCCACCGAACCCAGAATGTAGTGGGTGTGCTCCACATTGGTGACCCAATCGCGGATGGCTTCAGAGGTTGCATCTTTGAGGGTGCCTGTCCCTGCCTCAACTGGCTGCACTTCTGCTCCCATCAGGCGCATGCGGAACACGTTGAGTGCTTGCCGCTCCATGTCATGCACGCCCATGTAGATCACGCACTTCAAGCCAAAACGCGCGCACACGGTTGCTGTCGCGACCCCATGCTGACCTGCCCCAGTCTCGGCAATAATGCGCTGCTTACCCATGCGCTTTGCCAATAGCACCTGTCCTAGGGCGTTGTTGATCTTGTGAGCGCCTGTGTGGTTGAGGTCTTCGCGCTTGAGGTAAATTTCAGGACCGCCCTGAGAACCGGCATAGTGGGCAGTCAAGCGTTCAGCAAAATATAACGGCGAAGGTCTGCCTACATAGTCGCGTAGCAAGCCTGTGAATTCTGCTTCAAACTCCGCATCCTGAGTGTAATGACTGGCTGCCGCCTCCAGTTCGCTGAGTGCACTCATCAGAGTTTCGGGGACATATTTACCCCCAAACTGGCCGAACCGACCCAAAGCATCAGGTCTTTGGGGGCTGGCAGAAGCAGCATTGCTATCGGCGTTGGCAGTGTGAGATGAGAGAGGAGTAAGGGTCACGGCAGCTTAATGGGTAACGGCTTGAGTGGCGACGTAGAGCTAATTATACGTCTGGGTCTTTCCCAAGGATGAGGCTAAGAATCTATCTGAGGAGGCTCAGACAGGCTGGGATCGCTCCGGTACAGTCAAAACGCAAGGAAACGTTCACTCTGAACCTCTAACTAAATTAAGCAGGAGCGCCTGATGTCTGAAGTACCCAAGGATTTGCAGACTCCCCGGCCCGATGATGCTCAGCAATTGGCTGAGGAGATCGCCTCAGGCGAGCAAAAAGCACCAGAGGTCAACTTAGACGATGCGCTAGCGGATGCCAAAGCTTATAGCGTCAGCGAAGTCGATCGTACAGGTGAAGGTGCTGAGGCTGCCGTAGCGGCTACTGCCCCCAAGCTCGAAGTGCCTAAGGCAGAGCCGACTACGCTAGAAACTGAGCCCACCGGCAACCCAGACCAGTACCGAGAAATGGCTAAGGATCTCCATCCCACGCCTGCCGACACGACCAGTGTTAGCGACGATCTGCTACAGAAGGCTCTGGAAAAGGGACAACCCGGCTCCTGAAGCAAGTCCAGCTTCTAGACTGAGATCTATCTAAGCCATCGAGACCATTAGTTATGGGGCAGCGTGGAAACTCTGGCAGCAGGACCAGCCCAAGACTGCCCCTCACAGCGAGTCAGCTGTTCTAGAGTTGCTTTTTGGGTTTGAGTGCCAGTCCTACGGATTTTCTGGGCCAAGCCGACATTCAGAAGTTCCATTTGTAGCCGGGTTAGGCGAGCTCGCTGTACTTCGGTGCTGATTTTTTGTCGGTTGAGTTTCTGCAAGTTGTCAGTGAAGGACTGGCGCGAATCAAGACCAAAGCCACTGCTAAGCGAGCGCAGCACGTAAGCCTGCTCTGGGCGAGCAGCTTGTACCAGGCTAGCGATCGGCTGATTGAGAATCGCTTGGCGTTCGCGCTCGGTTCCTTGGCGTTGAAGCCAGACCTCCGAGGTCGAAACTGGCAAATCAGTGGTTTGCTCATCCACTTTGGCAAAAGCGTGGGCCTCAGCATAGGACACGCGGCGATCGTCGTTGTAATCTGCTGAGGTCACGGGCTCACCAGTGCGGCTGCGGCCACTCAGCCCCGCAAAGAAGCTAGAACTGTAGTCCCGGTAATCGGCCTCGTTGACTTCCGGTGTGCAGCCCACTGAGGGTTGAGTCTTGATTGTGGCGAAAAAGCCGCAACGCGTCTGCAAAGCAACTGAGCTCGACGGGTTGCCCCCTTGATAGATTAAGTTGGCGAACGAGCCAGAGAAGCACTGAGCCATCACAGCAATGACCGGTGTCTGCTGAGGCAACCGATCTAGGAGCCCAGCAAGTTCGCGTACGCTCAACTCCTGATCGCCCCAGAGATAAAGCGAGTTGTTCTCGGGATTCTGGCGATTTAGGCCACCATGCCCTGTGAAGTAGAGAAATAAGCTTCCGGGTTGCTGCACTGCTTGCTGCAAACCCCGCTGCAAGTTGGCCCGAGTAGAAGCGCCATCTAACTCCGGAATCTGGGGAGCACGGAATCGTTCGCGCCCCTGCTGGTCCACATAACGGACGCTAGCCTGCCCGTCACTGCCATTGGCAAAGAAGATGTCGGCATCACTCGGGTTGAAGCCCAAGTGGCGCAAGGTGCGCTGAAAGTACAGGACATTTTTCTCTAGCGCTACCTCGTTATACGAGGGAGCTCCCCCACCCGCCAAAACCAAGAAATTTGGCCCTAAGCTTGCCCTGGAGTTTAAAGCTGAGGGCTGGGGCCTCTGGCAATCTCCCAAGGATTGGTCTTGAGACAAGGGGGAGGTCGGATGCTCGACTGCCTTCAAGCACTGTTGCTGAAAGCTTAGCCCCAACCCGAGTAACCCCAGAACAACTAGCCAACGCCAGTTCATTGAGAAAACTTGCATCAAATTTAGCGTTCGTGAGCGCAATTGCTGCTTTGGCTATGGTGGCATAAGCCGCACTCAAGTCCCTGCAACATTTCGGAATAAATTGAGACGTTTTGCAGCAAAAAAGCACCACTTCTATGAGTTTTTGTTTCGAGAGAAAAGTGTTTTTTGAGAAATCCCTATAATTCCTGAAGCCTTAGATCATTCACAACAGAGCTTGAGGAAACCCTTATGTCTGCCGTCCTGCTTGCTGTTAGCAATGTGCCCCCGACTCCAGCTTGGTCGCCAACTGTGGCGATTGTGATGCTTGTATGTAACGTGATTGCCTTTGCGCTTTTCGCGCTCACTGCCAATCAGCGCCCTGCCCCTGCAGCGGGTTCGCCTTCACTACCAGGCCCACTAGCCAGTCTCGGTCTACCGGCGCTGCTAGCTGTTACTAGCTTTGGTCACCTACTGGGTGCTGGTGCGATTTTGGGTCTGACCAACTTAGGAGTTATCTAATAGCTTTCACTGCTTGAGTCCTTCTCTGGTGTTTTGGCTGCACTGACGCTTGTACAGTGCAGCCATTTCTTATCTAGGTCTTAGCTTTTAGCAAGCAGAGCTTAGTTGACGGTTAACCGATAACGACCCCGACCTGCTTGGTTAGAGGCATTCACCACCGCACTGTAGGTACCCGAGCGAGGCAGAGTGACCTCAACTAGCGAATTCAAATCGCCGCCCCCATCATCATCCTGAGCCAGGGGCTTACCATCAGGTCCTAGCAGAATTAGATAAGGATCGAAGTCTTCGCTGCTAGCGCGAATTGTCACCCGTTGATTGGCTTCGCCCTGGAACTGAAAGACATTGAAGGGGCTTCTGTCAGCATTTAGCCGAGCGCTTCGCTCATTCAGTTCCCCCACCTCATCAGCGATAAAGCGGGTGTTATCGCTTAACAAGCCTAGACTGTAGCGGCCCTGGTCGCCAGGCTGAGCTGTCGCCAGAATCGTATAGGTGCCATTAGCCGGAACCCGGACTAATAACAGCGCATCGCCAATGCGTTGATTAATGCCACTGTCGTCGTCCTGACCAATGATCTGGCCGTCGGGTCCTAGCAGGACTAGATAGGGGTCTAGACGCAGATTGCTAGAACGACGAAAATCAGCGCTGCCGACCAAGTTAATCAGTAGAGGTCTGCCTTGTTCGCCCTGAAACTGGTAAACATCAACGTATCGGCCATCGGCCAAACGCAGATCCTCCCGTCCTAAGACCCCTGGAATCACATCGCCATATTTCATATTGGTGGCTCTAGTGCCTGCGGGAATGGCAACCTGGCCTAGGCGGCTTTCCGTGCGAATCGCCTTAATGTCTAAATTCTGAGTTGTAGCGACTGGTGTCGATGTTGATGGTCTGGATGCAGGGCTAGAGCCGGAAGCAGCCGGTCTAGAGGCTGTTGTGGGTCTGGTCGCGGGTCTAGAAGCTGCTGTCGGCCTCGATGAGCTGGCTGCTGGTCTCGATGAGTTAGCCGGTCTTGAGGGCGTGGAGGTGGACGTCGAGCTTGCGGCTGGACGTCTGGGCTGACGAGTGCTCAACCGCTCTTGCTGTTCTGGGGATGGGGGTGCAGGCTGGCTGGCACGAATCAAATCACTGGCACTTCTTTGAATGTCTGTCTGTTGAGCATTGGTTGGCAACACTTGGCTGACAACCAATGCGCTTCCTAATAGGCCCGACAAGAGACAGGTCAGGTTGATAGAAGGACGGCTGTGATTATGTTTGGGCATAGAACTTTGGATCTGGATAGAGGGCTAAGCCTTATAAGGGCCAGACAAGAGAAAGTTGTTCAAGCAACTGGGGGAGACGAAACGAGATATATCAGCGGTTGCTTACCTGAAAAAGCTGCTCCTCGGAGATCTTACCGTTTCTAAATTCAGTCCACTGCGTGGCCCAAATAGCAACTTGTTGTTTACCAGTTTGAGGATAGACTACCAGTTGGTTGAAGTCAGTGTACTTACTGCGCAAGGCATCCATAAAGGCAAGGGCAAGGGTTTTGATACCATCGGTTGCCTGAAGTTGCGTATTAACAGAGGCGTCATAGGTCACTGTAATCAGATCAGCCTCTACACGGATTTTCGGCTTAATCAGTCCAAAGTCCGGATTGATAGTAACTAGATGCTCCTGTAGAAGCGTTGCCTGCCAATTGAAGCTTTGCTGTTGCGCCTCAGCATAAACCGGAGAATTAGGCTGAATAGTCTTAGCTGTTTGGATGGCCACTGCTAAATCGGTTGCCGCGCTGCCCTTTGCCCGAGCCAGCGTTTCCTGGTCCTGAGCCAGTTGCTCTTGTTGGGCCTGCTGAATTTGTTCTTGCGCTGCCTGTTCTTGCGCCGCCTGCTCCCGCGCTGCCTGTTCCTGCTCCTGTTGAGCCTGCTCCTCTGTTGCCTGCTGCTCAATCTGAGCCTGCTGAGCCTGTGACTGGCGGCTCATGAACCAGCCGGTCCCCAGCAATAGGACAACGCTGAGAGCGCCGGAGGCAAGCAGCAACTGGGTGCGGGATTTAGCAGGAGCTTCAACCCTGGTTGTACTACCGAGTTGGCGCGCGCCTGGATGTGGCTCTAAGCCTGAAACAGACAGAACCTGGTCAGAACCAGGATCAGCGACAGTTTTAGCAGACCCATTGACCTGGGGTTCAACGATCGTCCCAGCAACAGTGGCTCGAGATGGTTGAGCGCTCTTTCCTGTGGATTCTCTCAGTGGAACCGGCTCGACTAAAGTACGGGCAACCCCATCCACTTGGTCAGATTGGACGGAGGGTGACAGTACATCTGTTAAGGTCACACTGGAACTTACAGGAGCTTCTACCAACTTCTCTACAGGCAACTTCTCGACCGGCGAGGCAGAAATTGGCGAGGAAGAAGGTTGCGGGGTAGAGGTCTTTAGAGCAGAAGGCTGTGGGACGGGGACCGAGACTGGCGTCTCTGGGATGGGAGCTTCGGAACGGGGGGACGGGGTGCTGGGGATCTGAGAAATTGCGGGTTTCGGCTTTTCAAGTAAGGTTTCCGAAGCCGTGGGTTGGGGCAAGGGAGGGGGTAAGGGTACTGTTGCGGCAGTGGGTGATACCAAGAACTGCACCGTCGCCTCGGCCGCCTTATCGGTTGTATTAGATGTAGATGTATTAGATGAGCTGCAACTAGGAGCTAACTCGCCATCTAACTCGCGCAGCCATTGATCTACTGTTTGTGGTCGCTGCTCAGGTTGGTAAGCTAGCGCTCTCAAAATGGCCTGATGGACAGTTGGACTGGCTCGCTCAGTTAAACATTGCAGCGAATCTGCATAGTCCGGCTCGTGCAGAAAATTAGCATTGGGTGGTGTTTCTTCTGTAAATAGAAAATAGAGCGTTGCAGCGAGCGAATAAACATCGGAAGCAGTAGTGCATCGACCACTGTGATGCTCTGGCGAAGCAAAACCAGGGGAATAAGCAATCGTGTAGGTTTGCGGTGAAAATTCGCGGGCAATGCCAAAGTCGATCAAGATCGCCTGATCGCTTCTTTCATGCACCATGATGTTCTGCGGCTTGACATCCCGGTGCAGCAAACCAATGCTGTGAACCTGAAGCAGGGCCGAGCCAATTTGTCGAATATAGGCTAGGGCTTTGTCCTCCGCTAATGCCCCTTCTTCCTTAACCATCTCCAGCAAATTTTGACCGGGGATGTAGTCCATCACCATGAAGGACATTTTGCCGTCCGGCGTCTCGGTTGGCTCCTCCGATATATCAATCACCCGCACAATATTCGGATGTTCACAGCGCGCTAAAAGCTTTGCTTCGCGGCTAAATCTCTCTTCACAAGTTTGCAGGACTCTAGGAAAGCGGCTACGGCCCACTTGCTCTCGAATGCCATTGCAATTCAGAGCCTTGATCACGACCTGCTTATTGAGCCTCTGATGCAGCGCCAGATAGGTAATACCAACCCCACCGCGCCCAAGTTCTCGCTCGATGCAGTATTTACCGTTTTGAAGGGTTTGTCCTGCGGTCCAACTCATCGATCGTCCCTGTTGCAAGTAACTGCTCAACGCGCTTGACGAGAATCGGAATGGAAGCCGATCAAAAGCCAGGGCAGAGAAGGTTTGCTGAGCTGCTCAACCACTACTGACTGGTCTTCAACTTGCCCCTCACCTGCCTCTGCCTAGACATGCTTCCCCTGGATGCTGTCACCCTTGCATGTGGCAAATTGTACTAGGGCTAAAGGGAGTTCGGGCTCCTACAATCGGATGGTCTATATCGGTAGAGCGAAAAAATTTATCTTGCAGATTCAGACTGCTCAACCCAGGCAGTCTATGGCCTGAATCAGCTTGTTCGCCGCGAACGGCAACTCGAATGCAAATCAGATCCTGTCTTAAGGTATACATCCATTACTGAGCGGGAGCGAAAAAGCGATGGGAAAGCGATGGCAACTGCGCCGCCTGCTCCTGGCCATAGCCACTGCCCTGCTAGCGAGTTGGTTGATCCGGTTCTGGCCCTACCAACCCCTTCCAGGTAAGACGGTGATTTTGGGTTTAGGTTCCTACTCCTACATTGAAGAGTTGTCAGCTCAAATCGCTCAGACCAATTCCGACCTGAACATCATTATCTCCAGCGGACTCCCAGCTGACGAGTCCCGTCCAATCTTCAAGCGTTTCGGCATTTCCAAGAGCCGAGTGACACTAGACAATCAAGCTCAAGACACCCTGACCAATTTCACAACTATCCTGCCATTTCTGGAGCGGCACAAAGTTGCCAACGCCATTTTGGTCTGTGAAGACTGGCGAGTTGACCGATCCAAAGCTCTGGCTGAAATCGTTCTGGGTGCACGGGGCATCACCTACAGTTTCGCGCCCTACGCCACCTCGAACAAGAAATATAGTTACAACCGCGAGATCGACCGCAAGAAGATCCTGCGGGACCAAGTGCGCGGCTATCTATGGCTGTTCACAGGTTGGGATCCTGCGGGCCAGTTGTCTGGGGAAGGCTACCGCTGAGTTCTGTTGAGTGCTCTGTACCGGACTGCTACCTGGATGCTGACTCTACAGGTATCTCATACTGAGCAAAAACTGAGCACTGATTGGTCTGCTATTGGCCTGGGGGGTTTGAGATACCTGAGACAAACTAGGATTCAAGTACAGCAAACTCTATATAGAAATAGAAGTGCGCTTTACCTCAAGCTCGGGGTTCTACCCGGTGGCGCTCACGCCACAGAGTAATTGTGTAGGTCCAATCTGGGTGCACGGCTGAGATCAAACAGTGACATATCTCAAGGGCAGTAGTGTTTGTCTTGGTCCTGACTAACACACTGCCCTTTTTTTCGTGCGCTCGAGCTGATCTTTTAAGACCAATACCAACACCAATACTGGCAAGCTAGGTGGGCGGTCTAGCAACGGTCACAATGGCCGCAGCGAAACGCCTCTGCCTCGCGCTCAAAGCCAAAGCTGCTCAGCAAAAACCGCCAGCGACAATCCTGGCTGCTGATATAGGTTTGCATCTGCTGCACTGGCTGAATCTCCACCGGCGGCAAGGGCCCTACACTCTCAAGCAATTCGTAGCAAAACGGGTCGCGCCAAACTAAGCGTCCAGCAGCCTGTAATTGAGCCAGCGCCAGTGCCGCACCAGGCAAACGTTGGCACAAAGTGCTGAGTTCACCCCGCTTTGGTAGCTGTGGCAGTAATCGTTGTACTTTCTGGCGCTGACTTTGCTGCTGCGCTAGAAAATAATTGCGTTGCTGCCGGTCACCGGGGTCCAACCAGCCGGTCGGTTCGCTGACCAGCATTAATGCCTGGGCTGGCTCCCCATCTCGCCCGGCTCGCCCCACTTCCTGAACGTATTCTGCCAGGGTCAGGGGCGGCTGAAAATGCACGACCCAACGAATTCGGGGATGGTTGAGCCCCATGCCTAGAGCGCAAGTTGCCACGACAAACGCTAGCTCACCACTAAGCCAGGACTGCTCCAATTGCCGTCGCTCTTGGGCAATCAGACCCGCATGGTAAGACGCAGTGCGATGCCCCTGTTGTCCGAGCCAGGTTGCTAGCTCCTCCGCGTCGTGACGGCTACGCACGTAAACCAGCCCCGCCTGCCCTGGACGCGCTTGGATAAACCGACCGACCTGCTGCCTGCGGTTCCAAGCACTCCAGACAACTTGAATCTTCAAGTTCAAGTTGGCCCGGTATGGGCTGACGCCAATGCGGGCCGGTTGCCGCAATCCGAGGGCTGAGCAGAGTGCCGCTTGCGTTGTTGGTTCGGCGGTTGCCGTGAAGGCAGCTAGCCCGATCCGTCCGTGGCTCTTGGGTTTATGACGCAGAAGCGCCGCTCGAACCGCACCTAAACGGCGGTAGTCAGGGCGAAAGTCAGATCCCCAAACGGTCAGACAGTGTGCCTCATCGACAATGATGTTGGCCACGGTTAGTTCTGGCTGGGTTAACTGCTCCCAAACCGCAGGGCTCATCAAGGTTTCTGGGGAGAGATACAGCAGGCGTAACCGGTTTTGCCCCAAGGCCCGTAAAACCCGTCGGCGCAGATCGGCTGGGAGTTCGCTGTGCAAGCTCGCAGCCGCTGATCCTCGTTGCTGTAGATCCTGGACTTGGTCTTCCATCAACGCTACCAGTGGCGACACCACCAGCGTGACTCCTGTTTGCAGCAGAGCTGGTAGCTGAAAGCAGATGGATTTGCCGTAGCCGGTGGGCAAGACGACCAGGGCATCTCGCCGCGCCAGCAAACAGCGCACCACTTGTTCTTGGGGCTCTCGCAAGGCTGCATAGCCCCAGACTCGCTGAAAAGTTTGCTGAATTTGATCGGTGCTAACAGATGTGGGAGACTGCACGAGCTTACGATAAAGCGTCACCCCTTAGGATTCCCCTGGGTGACATTGCTGCTCGGTATATTCTTTTAGCTCAGATAGCTTAGATCGATCCAATCGTTTCTAAACATTCGTAAACTGTTTTTATTGTGTCTGGTGGGATAGCCCCCCTGCGTGGAGTGTCTGCTGTATGAAGCACCTGGCTACCGTCGAGCGCTTTTGCCTTATAGCGCATCTGGTGTCTATGGCCTTTGGTCTAGCCGGTCTGCTGCTGGTATTGCCCCATCCGGAGTTCGTCGCTGCGCTGCCGCCGATCGGTCAGCAAGCCTTCTCCTGGAGCATGGCTGGGGGCGGCGTTGTCTATATTCTGTTTGGAGCTGCAGCCGTTGGACTGCATGGCTATCGCATTCTCGGCTTGGGTCGATTGCTAGCGTTTTTGATTCCCTCCGTGGCGTTGTCTCTGAGCAGTGAACTACTGGGCACCAGCACAGGGTTTCCGTTCGGCGACTATGGCTATTTGAGCGGTTTGGGCTACAAGATTGCTGATCTAGTTCCCTTCACGATTCCGCTGTCCTGGTTCTATATGGGGTTGGCGTCCTACCTATTGGCCTGTGCCTCTCTGAAGTCAGGGACTCACTTGTTTGCTCGGATTGAGGCCATTGTGATCGGTGCGCTCTTGCTCACCTCCTGGGACTTTGTCCTGGATCCGGCCATGAGCCAAATGACTGTTGCCTTTTGGCAGTGGAACCAGCCGGGCGAGTTCTTTGGCATGCCGCTCCAAAACTTTGCGGGTTGGATGGGCACTGGCGTCGTCTTCATGACCGTCGCTGCTCTACTTTGGGGCAAGCGGTTGGCTGTGCTGGATCGAGCAGAGCTGGCTATGCCGCTGTGGATCTATGTCGGTAACTTTGCCTTTGCAATGATCATGAGCTTGGCCGCAGGAATCACTTTCCCTGTGTTGCTAGGTATGCTGCTGGGCTTGGGACCTGCGGTAGGTCTGTGGTGGGTTGCACGTCCGGCTCAAGCGGAAGTCCCTTTTCCAGAAACCTTACCTCCTGCGCCCCAGTTCCCTCTAGAAGTAGCCAGCCGTTAATGCTCCATCTTCCCTAGCAACGTGGCTCTACTGCTACTTCTGATTCAAGGTCCGGCGGCAGCAATTCTGCTGTCGCGCCTGCTACAGGGACCGGGACGCCGACCGCCACTGCAACCTAAATCGCCCACGCTAGACCTGCTGGGTAAGGTGAGTGTGGTGGTGCCAACGCTGAACGAGGCGGAGCGCATCGGTCCCTGTCTGGATGGGCTGACCCATCAAAGTTATGAAGTGCGTGAGATCCTCGTGGTTGATAGCCGCTCTGAGGATGGCACGCCGGAACTAGTCAAGACGGCTCAGCAGAGCGATCCTCGCTTTCGCCTGTTGACTGATGACCCTTTGCCTGCAGGTTGGGTCGGTCGCCCTTGGGCTTTGCACACTGGCTTCTTGCACACTTCTCCTGCTAGCGAGTGGGTCTTGGGTATTGATGCCGACACGCAGCCGCAACCCGGTTTAGTTGCCAGTCTGGTTCAAGCCGCAGATCAAGAAGGCCTGGATCTGGTGTCGCTGTCGCCCCGCTTCATCCTCAAATCGGTGGGTGAACAGTTGCTCCAACCGGCGCTCTTGCTGACTCTGGTCTACCGCTTTGGTCCGGCGGGAGAGCGTAGCAATGGGGCTGAGCGAGTAATGGCTAATGGTCAGTGCTTTTTGGCGCGTCGTGCCTTGCTCGAACAGTTGGATGGCTACAGCTGTGCTCGTGCTTCGTTCTGTGATGATGTCACTCTGGCTCGGGCAGCGGCGGCATCAGGCGCGAAGGTGGGATTTCTGGATGGCTGTCAGGTGCTCAAGGTGCGCATGTACGCCTCAGCCTTGGAAACTTGGCACGAGTGGGGCCGCTCCTTGGACCTCAAGGATGCCACTTCTCCGGCGCAGAAGTGGGGCGACTTGGGATTTTTGTTAGCGGTGCAGGCGTTGCCGTGGCTAGCGTTGCCATTACTGCTGCTGGCTGAGCCGTCTTTGCCGGTTCAGGTTGCTATTGGCTTGAATGCTAGTCTGCTGCTGACTCGCTTTGCTCTGTTGCTGGCGATTCGTGGCTCTTATGAGCAGGTGGGCTGGGCGTTCTGGCTGTCGCCCTTGGCTGATCCCTTGGCGGTGCTGCGCATTGCCATATCGACTTTGAGTACACCGAAGCGTTGGCGGGGGCGGGATTATTCGAGTTTCGGTGCTTAAGCCTCTGGGTTAAGTCGGTGTGTTGGCAATGCTGGTGATGCCTTTCTCGGTGATGGCGATTGTCGTGGCGATTTTGTAGTCGCTCGTATTAGTCAATCGCTCATCACCTTCGAGGCAACTCTGAAGCGCTCGATGATTCTGCTGGATGTGACCAAGCCGAAGTCAGGGCGGTGTTATAGGGATGCCATCTTCGCGGCTGTCTTGAGCAGTTTGCTATTAAGCAGGTTTTTGACTGGTTGTTTGACTAGGTCAATTGTTTTTTTGATCACGTAGAAGTGAAAGATTGAGGCCTGAATCGCGGCGAAGTTCTTGCCTCGGCAAAAAATCGCTGCCTTGCTATTCTCGATCTTGCTGGCAAGAGCTTTGACCAGTTTTTTGTCTGCATTAAACTCTTGCGCTAGCTTCAGGATGGCTTCGGCGTGGGCTAGGTCATGCCGATCGTTAATTTGCAAGATCCTTTGCCAGTTACCGGGCAGTTGGTTGGGAAAAGAGATTGCCCGCTCTAAGTTGCCAGATATCAACAAAGGCAGCATGGTTCTCACGCATTTAGAGCAGGTGCCGCAATTGGTTTCGCCACCTAGATTATTGGTGCAAACCCTCAGGTATTTCATGGCGATGGGGTTCTGGGTTAAGAAGTGAGCGATTTTCTCAACTCTTTGGGTTTCTGAACCGTCATGAACGACATCGGTTGCTTCGGTGGACCAGAGGTGATCGATCAGTGGGCTGGTTCCCCAGGGGAAGATGTCTTTATAAGAATCGGTTGAAGGAATTAAGACTGATCTCAAGCCTGCGGCCAGCGACAGCGCAACCGAGGCTAAGCCAGCGCCGTGATAATAAGAGCCCCAGGCTAAGGAGAAATGATCGCGGATGTTGGTTTCGCCCACGATGCAGTCTACGCCTGTCTCTTGGGCAACTTCTAGGATTCTTGAGATGACTTCTTTTTCCTGACCATGTTTATAGACATGCAGAGGTCGCTCGATCCCTTTCATGTAGATTAGATGGGAAAGCGGTAGATGCTGGTTTTGGCGATCTGCGTGTTTTAGCAAGGTGTGAAAAGAATCTACGCCCAGCGAGAAGAAGGCTCCAACTTGGTTGCTTGGGGTTGCTTGGGCTTGGGTGAGTGAGTTGGCTAGAACTCTAATCTTCTGAAGTTTGCTGGGATACCACTGCTGAAAGATATCTTGGATGACGTTTAAGTTGCGGAAAAGCTTTTCCGAGATTGGCGGTTCGATGCTTAGGTCTTCGCCTTTATTCATTGCCGGTAGGAGTAGGGCGGGAACGAAGGCATCAGCACTCTCGCTGACAAAGCTGGCAAAGCGCTCGGGATATTCGAAATAGAGCTCGATTGGTTGGCTCTGGTTGTTAATCTCTACAGAACCAACTAGTCTCACTTTTTCATCAGTAGTTACTTGCCTAACGCTGAGTAACTTCATATAGGTCTTCTCCATGGATCGAGGGGCATCTTGAGGCTGATGCTAGAGACGATCCGGAGCCGTCCAATAAAGATCAGATAAAAAAACCTGCGTTTTTCGTAAAGAGACAATAGAGTAACAATAAATTTATTTAGAGTTATTACGTATATTAGTCGCACTAGTTTGTAAGCCCTAATTTGCGTGGCTCATAAACTAGAGAAAACTAATCTTGTAATATCTCTAAAGATTTATTTGCTTACTCAGCAGTGTTCGTTAGCAGCAGATCGATGTGTTGCTTCTAACAGGTTATTGTCTCACGCTTTACTTGTCTATGTCTAGTTTCTGACACTAGCGCAACAGCGGTTACTGCTTAGTGTTCCCAGCCTTAACCTTAGCGATAACAGACGATAACAACAGTAATCTGGGATTCACTTCAGCCGTGGGGCATAGAGTTTGAGTTGCCCCACGCAGGTTTTATGACCGCTATGCAGATTAGGGGTCGGGTTGCTGTTGTAGGGCCAGACGCAGCAGTTGGGCGGAGAGGTTGTAGAGGGTGATGGATCGCTGCTCGGCCTCGGCGGGCACGAGGATCTTTTCGACCCAACCGCTGGTTTCGAGGACAGCCATTTGCCGGTTTACGTCGGAGTGGTGCAGGCCGCTTTTGAGCACGATGAGCGAGAGGGGGATACGGGCGGTGCGGCTGCGGGGATTGGTGAAGTTGGCGATGATCAGCAGGATCAGTTTGGATACGGATTGCAGGTTGAGATCGCGGGTGATGGTGTCCCAGAGAGCAAGGCGGATCTGGGCAGGCGTCAGGTTGGTGGTTTTCATTGGGGGTTGGGGGTGTAGAAGCTGCGTAGGTTGAGGTCGAGATCGAGGCGGGCTTTTTGCTGCTGCCAGAGTTGGCGCAGGTAGGCGATGATGTCGGCGGGATAGGCGAAGCGTTGGAATTCAGCTTTGAAGATTTGACCGAGTTCTTGCAGGTTTTGGTGGGTTTTGCAGTGGTGGATGGCTTGGATGCAGGCTTGCAGCCATTGCCTGAGTTGGCGATAGCTGATGAATTGGCCGCCGCGATCTTGGCGATGAACAAACAGGACGTTGGCCCATTGTTCGAAGCGCAAAATGAGGTTGGCTGGAATGCCTAAGTAGCTGGCGATATCGCTGAGCTGAAGCTGGAATTGGTGCGGATTAATGGTGTGCAAAAGTTGGCGCATGGGGATGCGAGTTGTAGTGAAGTTGTGGTGTTTCGCTGGGCTAATGTTTCACGGCTAATGTTTCACTGGGCAGGGAAACCCTGCCCCTACGGAATTCGTGGTTGAAATCAAGGGGTTCAAAATTCTGCGGTCGTGGGTAGGGGCGAGGTTGCCTCGCCCTTACCGGGTGTTACCGCCAAATAAGGTTTAGCCACCCTGATGATTTGCATTGCAAGTCGGGGTGGCTATGGGGGTGTTAAAATCACCCGTTAGCCGCCTGACTGGCGTAATTCCAGTTGGGGGGTTAGCTATCCAGAGGTTGCTCAGTATCCTTTGGGTAGCGCTAAGTTTTTATGTTTGCTGTCTGATCGTCGTAAGGCAGAAGCTCCGCATCTGGAGAATGGCATTTACCTTATCAGAGCCTTGAGTTTTAGGCAACGGGGTGAGGGAGATTTCTATAGGTAATTGATTCCTGGGAGCTTTAGCACTGCTCAATACTTCTAGGTAGCAGAATTCTTCTGGTTTAGTTTTTCGAAAGAAGGTGAGCGATGGGTTCCACTTTCTTCGAGACAGCTAATGCAATGCCAATGTTAGCTTTCTCGGCTGTCAGGTTCATTAGAGATGTCCATGCTCGGTGCTTCTCTACAGCTTGTAGGTTCTCAGGCAGGACATGCCCGTTCTTATCAAGCTTGACTCCTTTAAGGATCATCCCCCCAAGATACGCCCCTTCAAGATTCGCCCCTGCAAGATTTGCATCTTCAAGATCTGCCCCTTCAAGATACGCCCCTTCAAGATTCGCCCCTGCAAGATCTGCCCCTTCAAGATCTGCCCCTTCAAGATTCGCCCCTTCAAGATTCGCATCTTCAAGATTCGCCCCTTCAAGATTCGCATCTTCAAGATACGCCCCTTCAAGATACGCCCCTTCAAGATTCGCCCCTTCAAGATTCGCCCCTGTAAGATTCGCCTCTATAAGAATCGCCCCTGCAAGAATCGCCCCTTCAAGATCCGCCCCTTCAAGATTCGCCCCTGCAAGATTCGCCCCTTCAAGATCTGCCCCTTCAAGATTTGCATCTTCAAGATCTGCCCCTTCAAGAATCGCCCCTTCAAGATTCGCCTTTTTAAGAATCGCCCCTTCAAGATTCGCCTTTTTAAGATTCGCCCTTGCAAGATTCGCCCTTGCAAGATTCGCCCTTGCAAGATTCGCCCCTTCAAGATTCGCCGCTCCAAGATTCGCCTCTCTAAGATTCGCCTTTCTAAGATTCACCTCAACAAAATCTCTCAAAAATAGAATGCATCCTGATAAATTCAGAAAGCTGAGGCAGTTTAAGGCTAGTACATCAGCAAGAACTCTCTGCCCATGTAGCCTTGAAAGCCATTCACCAAAAGCGACAGGGGAAGGCCAATCAATCTCTGAAACAATCTGTGTTTGGATAGCACAGGCATTGAGCATAACCAGTAATGCCTCCTCTGCGTTACGAGCTTGGCGATTTGCTTCGTAAAAAGTGGGGATTGTGGAAATCAAAGTTTCCATTGGCATCCCATTTTGAAGCATGTACCTGATTAGACAGCATAAAACCTGTTGCCAGTGCCTCACTTCCTCGGGCTGCTGGGTATAAGCTAGGTGGACTTCGTCTCGAACAAACCTTAACAGGTCAAAATCGATAGCTGTAGGACCGCATAGACGTACCCATATCTGAAGCAATTCTTGCTCACTCCGACCTTGACGCGGATTTCGTCGATAGCGTTTTAGTTCCTCACAAATATTTTCAACTTCACCAACAATCTTCCTTGTTGTTAGATATTCGCCGAAACTCTTGTGTGTGAATTCAAAAGTATTCTCCCCCTGCTCAGAGGAACCACTGCGCCTGAAGTAAAAGGCTATCAAGAGATTAGTGACTCCTGACTCCGCACTTTGGCTAAATGCTTCCAGAGAATCAGCTAGTTTACACTCTTTTAAACGTTTTTGAATCTCTTGTAGAGTTGCTGTTCTCCCATTACCATGCCAAACAGTCAAACCGATCTCCTCAAGCACCTGTGTAAATTCTTCCTCAGATATCTTGTCAAGAGTAGGATGTTGCTCGTCAGTCCAGACTCGCTTATAGATTGACTGGAGCAAGCCCCCGTAGATTCCGTTCAGGTTAATCTCTCCAGTCAGATTTAATTCGCCACGATTGAAAGCCAGGGCGACTAGATAGTTAAGTAGAGGTTGAGACGTAATCTCTGTGAGATCGTCTCGATTAAGCTCTGATGGCAGTGCTGCATAGTCCTTGCCATTAGCTTTGCCGTAAAGCTCCCACCAAGATTGACGCTGATCTTGCCCTAAAAGGCTATTCAAATCAATAAATCTTTCTCTCTCATTCTTGGGAAGAAAATAAGGTAGAACATGGAGGATCTGTCCCAGCCTTTTCAGCTTCCTCTCATGGTCTTGAATGACCAGATCGCGGCTACTAATCAAAACTTGTAGCCGAGTTTTGTCTCTATTAAGGCTCAGCAACTGATTGCAGACTTCATCGATAAACTGTTGAGCTGCTTCCGTCACTGCCTTGCCCTGCATTGCTAACTCATCTAAGCCGTCAAAGATGATTAACAGTCGAGATTCACCATGCTCATGATCTAAAGGATTGCGGCTAAGGAAATGCTCAGAGCGCACAAACTTGCCAACTGCCTCAACTAAATCATCAGAGATCTTAAAACGGTGTAAGGGAATCAGTAAGACTGGAATTTGGGCTTTCTCTGCCTGTTTTGCAGCAAAAGCTTTAGTGAATGAAGACTTTCCAGATCCCGGCCCACCGCTAATGACCCGAATCCAATCCTTGGGAGCAGCCTTCCCTAACCAAGCTTCTAACTCACGCTCCAAATCAACAACGACTTTCTCAAATTTTGCCTTTTCAAGGCTGGAACGCGGTTCTTGCTCCCCCTGACCTTTTTCTCTTTCGTAATAAGCTCTTGGCGCTATATAGACCTGACTCAAGCTAAAAGCTTCAGTAAGGAGCGGCTTGTCGATCTCTTTTTGCAGCCAAGCTGAGTAAGATCTCCAACCCTGCTCCTGCTTAGCTGAGTCAGTAAATGGTGTCTGCGATGGTTTTAAACAGGCATAAACCTCAGGATGCTCAGCCCACTCCTCGTCTAAAGCACAGGTAAAATAGCTGGGGAACCGCGCTGCGATTGTATTAGCCTCAGACTGAGACAAACCAAACGCCCGCAGCCATTGAACAAAAGGCTTCTGTATCGTCTTTGTTAGCGCTGACGCCTTGGGATTATCAAAAAACTGTGGATCAATTACTATTCCACGCATCTCTAAAGTCGAAGCCAATTCCTCGCAGACCCCTTCAAAATCCTTGGTCTGATGAGTCTGTGACGTTGGTCTTTCCTGCATTAAGTCACGCATTGCTCGAAACAGAGAACGTGCAACTAGAGCCCAAGCAACTTCTTCGGGCTTTTTATCAAGACCCAGTGCTGCCGCTGCATCAATTAAGTTATCTGGAACACTCTCTAGCTTGTTGGTAGTAACATTAACTGCCGTCTTTGTTAATGCTTTGAAGAGTTCTTTAAAGTCTAATTTGACAGGTTTGTATAGGAACGAGACTGGCTGCTTGATGGGAGTGCTGTCACTGCTGCTCATGGTCCGTTCCTACTGACAATTCACCCTTTTCTAACAAAGCATTTGGCAAACCACCAGGATGTCTTTAAAGACCGGCCCAACCGCACTCGCAGCACCCCAATTGACCAACCAGCGCAGCACGTTTTGAAACTCAAGGCTGAATAGCCAACCATCATAGGCAGCCCCAATCTCAGCCACCACTCACACGGCATTAGCTCCTGCGCTGAACCTCTCCTGCGCAAGGACTGCATCAGGGCATGGAGACCATGCCCCTACCGGGTGGTTTGTGTTTGTGGGGGTGGGGTTTCTGTGCCCGGAGGCCCTGGGATGCTCCGCAAAATCCCCGAACTTCATCTCAGCTTGAAACTTCAGCCGCCAAGCTGGGGCACTTTGGCAATCAGCGTTATCCAGTCATCGGAGTCTGCTGCTCAACCGGAGCTGCTTGCCTCCCCAGTTGAGCGCCTTGCTCCCCGACCGGAGATAACGCTGCCCCAAATTGAGCCCCTATCTCCCCTCTATTTCCCCCAGTGAAATCAGTGGAGATAGACCACCCCCAAGTTGAGCGCTTTGCTCCCCAACTGGAGATTGTTTCTTCCCAGGTTGAGCGCCTAACTCCCCAGCCCGCGATACCCCGTAAACCCATAATCAACAGGGATAGCTCAATGAAAACTACCGGCCTCAACCGCTCCGAAGAAGCACTCCTAGAAGAAGCCAAAACCAAGCTAGACATCGCCCGCGAACGCATCAGCGACCTTGCCTACATGGGCATCACCGAGCAGTGGCTCGACCAATTCCAGGCCAGCATCACCGCCTACGAAGCCCAGCCCAACCCCGCAACCATGCTCAGGCACCAGAAAGCCTTCACAGCGCTCAAAGACACCCTTCTTCAACAAGCCGCTGACTGGGGCGACACCCTGCGCGACCGCTGCCATCTCGCCTTCAGCAGCAGCCCCCACGATCCCTTTCCTCACAGCGGCTTCCGCGCCGCTCGGCACAACGAGTCCAAAATGCTGATGGTCCTGCCCGCGCTGATTGACCTGGCCAGCGACCATGCCAGCACCCTGATCCGCTTCGGCCAACCCAGCGATTACGCCGCCAAAGGTCAGGCCCTACGCGACCGCCTCGATAGCCTCAACCGCGAACAAGAAAAAGCCAAACTCAAGCGCAAGAACACAACCGCCAATCGCCGCCAAGCGATCCAAGACGTCCACGCCAACCTGCGCTACCTCAACCGCGCTGGCCTCGCCACCTACCGCAAACAGCCAAACGAGCGCGCCCTCTTCCGTAGCCTCGCCTCCCGCACCAGCCCCAACGCCGTCAGCCCAGCCAGCACCGACAACAACAGCCAAGCCGCCTCGGCCTGAACGCGCTCAAGCTCAAGGGCGGGGGAAACCCGCCCCTACCGGGTGGGCGAAGGATTAAGGGCGGGGAGAACCCGCCCCTACCGGGTGGGCGAAGGGAGAGAACTTTTCTGCCTCAGACCCTTCACATGTCTCCCCCTTCTCTCGCAGGCCTCCCTCTTCCCTATGTAGGCAAAAGGGCCAGAGGGTTAGGTCCTAGCCCACCAGCTCAACTTCTGGCATCGCCAAGGGCCGAGTCACCTGACGCAGCAACACTGCATCCAGGCGATTATCCGCCACCCGCGCGGCCTCCAACTCCAATTCCCCCCACACCAGCCGCTCGCCCTGCTGTGGCACACGACCCAACTCGTGAATCATGAAGCCTGCTAGCGTGCGGTAGGCCGGGTTCGAGGGCAGCGTCAGCCCCAAAGTTTCATTCAACATCGTCAGCTCTAGCACCCCCGAAACCATGACCGAATGCGGATCGGCCTGAAGCACGGGAGCCTGAGCGGGCGTCAATTCTGGCAGCGCATTCTGCCGCCGCTTCAGCCAGCCGGTGAGCAGACTCACGGTGCCATCCAGGACGACCAGCAACGGCCAGAACAGATAGGCGCAAATCTGGAGCGGACGGATCAGCAGCAGGGCTGTGCGCTCAGGCGCATTGGCTGCCAACACCTTCGGCACCAACTCCCCCAGCGAAATCTCAACATAAGTTACCAGCAAAAAAGCCAGCGCTACGGCAATCGTATGCGTGCTCACCATTGACCCCACCGGACCTAACGGCAGATGCGAGGTCCAGGGCTCAATCCAATGCACGGTTGCATCCTCCCCCAGCCAGCCCAACAACAAACTGCCCGCGGTCGTGCCCGTCTGCGTGACTGACAGATAGCGCTCCAAATGATTCTGAGCGTATTGAACCCGTTGTGCTGCCTCATTGGCCTGACCCTGGTTCTCAGCCAGACGAGCAATTTGCTGCCGCGATGCCGAAACCAGTGCCAGCTCCGCTGCCACAAAAAAAGCAATCACCAGCGTCAGCAGAAACAGCCCTGCCAGCCGCAGCAGTGTCTCTGCGACTTCAATCTCTAGTGCTTGCAGACTACTCAACCTTACTTTCCCCGTGCCCAGTGCTACTTCAATCTCAACACACCGGCGCTCTGCGGCTAACCCCTAAACGGTCAATCTGGGTTGCTAATTGCGCCACAGTCTGCTTCAAGACCGGGTGAACCCAATCCGGCGCGATATCGGCCAGAGGCACCAGCACAAAACCCCGCTGATGCATACGCGGATGGGGCACGGTTAGCTCCGGCGTCTCCAGCACCAGCGAGCCATACAGCAACAAGTCCAAATCCAAAGTGCGGGGTCCGTTGCGCTCCAGCCGTACCCGTCCGGCCTGCTGCTCTATAGCCAGCAGCGTTTGCAACAGGGGCAGCGGCTCTAGAGTCGTATCTAGCAACGCACAGCAATTGAGATAGTCAGGTTGGGGCGGCCCAACCGGTACGGTTTCATAAACATCAGAAACCCGCAGCAGCGATAACCCCGGAGTCAATTCCAGAGCGCGCAATGCCTGCTTGAGGATTGCAGCAGAATCGCCCAAGTTACCGCCCAGAGCGAGGGCAAACGGCGTGTTCAGGGTAAGGTCGTAGGCCAGTGAGAGCTATACTGTAGCCTAGGTTCACGACCTAGAACATTCTGGATGTCTCTCCTGTTTCAGGGGGAGCAGCCAGACGCAATGCCCAGTAAAGCGAGTGGATTTAGCGCAAATTTTCAGAACACCTAACCCGGTGATTGGGGTCGTCCATTTGTCCCCTCTGCCCACATCACCTCGTTGGGGCGGTAGCCTACAGGCGGTCATTAATCGAGCCGAACAAGAAGCCACTGCCCTAGCAGCAGGCGGCGTCAACGGCATCATTGTTGAAAACTTCTTTGACGCCCCCTTTCCCAAGGACCAGGTTGATCCGGCAGTGGTCAGCGCCATGAGCCTAGTTATCCAGCGGCTCAAGCATCTGATCACGCTGCCGCTAGGCGTGAATGTCTTGCGCAACGATGCCCACAGTGCCTTGGCAATTGCTGCCTGTGTGGGCGCAGAGTTCATTCGGGTCAATGTGCTCACCGGCGTCATGGCCACCGACCAGGGCTTGATCGAAGGGCAGGCGCACCAGTTGCATCGCTACCGCCGCGAGCTGGGAGCCGATGTCAAGATTTTTGCCGATGTCTTAGTGAAGCACGCCCGTCCCCTAGGCACTCCCAACCTCACCACCGCAGTTCAAGAAACGATCGAGCGCGGTCTGGCTGATGCCGTAATTTTGTCGGGCTGGGCCACCGGTAGCCCGCCAAGCCTTGAAGACCTGGAACTGGCCAGTGCCGCCGCTGGCTCAACGCCAGTATTCATCGGTTCTGGAGCCGACTGGGAGAACATCGGTAGTCTAATTCGGGCCGCTGATGGCGTAATTGTCTCCAGCGCTCTCAAGCGCCACGGTCAAATTCAGCAAACCATTGACCCAACGCGGGTTAGCCGCTTTGTCGAGGCGATGCGCCGAGGGCTGCAAGCCCGGACTCAAACTCAGGGCACAAGCCAGTCAATGAAGGTGCGCTACTGATCGCTCAAAATCAAGTTAAAAACCTTGAAACCCTTGTCTCGATTGGGATTGTGCTTCTGAATTTCGAGTAAATCCGAGGTGTAATGGGCTTGGCCTCAGTTACAGTTGGGGTGATGCAGCGCGACCTCTGTAGGGCACGCTGATTGCACTGGATCGAAGTTATCTAGGAAACTCTCACCACAGACTTTCATCGCACAATGGGTCGTCGAAGCCGTCAAACCCCCTGGATTCACCGCTGGTCCCGTCCGATCATTGCGGTTATTGCTGCCTGTGGCGCACTGCTCACTGCCTACTTAACGATCACGCACTTCACCGGAACGCAAGTTGCCCTCTGCACCGAGAAGGGAAGCGGCTGCGACGTAGTGCTCAGCAGCCCCTACGCTCGCTTGTTTGGTATCCCCCTGACAATCTTTGGCTGCCTGGGATACCTGGGCTTGGGTGCGCTGGCAGTTGCGCCCCTACTCGTGAAGCCCGAGCAGAACAAAGACCTACACCAAAAGCTCGAAGACATCACCTGGCCGCTCCTGCTGGCCGGGGCCACAGCCACTGTGATCTTCAGTGCCTACTTGATGACCTTGCTGGTCTTTGTCTTCAAGACCCCCTGCCTCTACTGCATCAGCTCCGCCCTCTTCATGACCAGCATCTTCTTGCTGACTATCTTTGGGCGCTACTGGCAAGACGTCGGCCAGGTCTTATTCACCAGTTCCTTGGTCGGTGTGGTGGCGCTGATGGGCGTGTTTGGCTTTCATGCTGCCGCTAGCCAGGGCAGTATGGTTGCCAGTGGCAGCACATACCCGGCGCAGTTAGCGCAACATCTCACGCAGACGGGTGCCAAGATGTACGGTGCTTACTGGTGTCCCCACTGTCTGGAGCAGAAAGCTCTGTTTGGCGAAGCCGCTAAGCAGCTGGACTACGTAGAGTGTGACCCGAACGGTGAAAACCCTCGGCCCCAGCTTTGTCAGGCCAAGAACATCCAGGGCTATCCCACATGGGAAATCAAAGGTCAGATGATCGAAGGTTCTCAACCTCTAGATAAACTCGCCGACCTCTCCAACTACTCTGGTCCCCGCACTGGATCTCAGACCGCGACACCAGCCGCAGTGCCAGTGCCAACCCCTTAGTCTTGAGCGCTATTTCAACGATCAATCCCAAATCATCAACCCCCCTGAGCGCGTGGCTTAGGGGGGTTGATGATTTGGACTAGTTTTTAGAAAACCAGTTCTAGACCAGCAATATACCTACAGCTTCGGCGAGCGGGTGTGCCACTCAGTTGCTTGCTCATAAGCGTAGGCCGTCTGGAGCAACACGTCTTCGCGCAACACGCCAGAAATCAGTTGCAAGCCAATCGGCAACCCTCTGGAATCAAAACCGCAAGGCAAGCTCAAACCCGGTAGACCCGCTAAGTTCACCGGAATCGTCATCAGGTCCGACAGATACATGCTCAGCGGATCAGCAGTCTTTTCGCCTGCTTGGAAGGCAGTGGTCGGACAAGTTGGGGAAACCAGCACCTCTACTTGCTCGAAGGCGGCTTCGAAGTCCTGTTTGATCAGCGTGCGTACCTTCTGCGCCTTGAGGTAATAGGCATCGTAGTAGCCTGCCGATAGGGCATAGGTGCCGATCATGATGCGGCGCTTCACCTCCGCACCAAAACCCTGATCGCGAGTCCGGGCATACATGTTGAGCAGATTATCGGCCTCTTCATTACGGAAGCCATACCTGACGCCGTCGTAGCGAGCCAAGTTCGCAGAAGCCTCTGAGGGCGCAATGATGTAGTAGGTCGGCAGGCCGTAGCGGAAGCTGGGACAAGAGATTTCTTGGACCTCGGCCCCCAGTTCTTCAAAGGTTTTGATCGCAGCTCGCACTGCTGCTTCTACTTCCGCCTCCAAACCTTCCCCAAAGGTTTCACGAATCACCCCAATCTTGCGACCTTTGAGGTCAGGGGTGAGGCCAGCAGTGTAATTGGGAATCGGCACGTTCAGGCTAGTGGAGTCTTGCGGATCATGACCGGCAATCGCCTGCAAGAGAATCGCTGCATCCTCAACCGTGCGGGCAAAGGGGCCGATCTGATCTAGAGAAGAGGCAAAGGCAACCAGACCAAATCGAGAAACCAGACCATAGGTCGGCTTCATGCCCACCACGCCGCAAAAGGCCGCAGGCTGACGAATCGAACCGCCAGTATCTGAGCCCAAAGACACCACGCATTCTTCTGCAGCGACTGCCGCCGCAGACCCACCAGACGAACCTCCCGGCACACGGGAGAGATCCCAGGGATTCGCTGTGAGCTGGAAGGCTGAGTTCTCGGTGGAGCTGCCCATCGCAAACTCATCCAGGTTGGTTTTGCCAACCATCACGGCACCAGCCTCGTCCAACTTGCGCGTCACTGTGGACTCATAGGGCGCAACGAAAGACTTGAGGATCTGGGAGCCACAAGTGGTTGGCGTCCCTACCATGCACAGGTTGTCTTTGATGCCAATTGGAATGCCAGCCAGTGGGCTAATCTCTTCACCCCGTGCGATCTGCTCATCGACTCGTTTGGCTTGGGCTAAAGCCCGGTCGGCCATGATATGCAGAAAGCTCTTGAGTCGGGGTTCTAGCTGCTCAATCCGCTGCAACGCTTCCTGCGCCAGTTCGATCGCCGAGCGTTCCTTGTGGATGAGCTGGGTGTGCAGATCTCGGATGGAGGGCATGGATACCGCGTTGAAATGATGACAGACTAGGCATCCAGCATACACTCTAGGCCCCTGCTCTATTACTCAAGCAGGCCGCTGTTACCAATCCAAAACATAAGCAAATTAAGTTTGAGGCTTAGCCTGAGCTAGAAAACAGCCACACTCACTTACTCGCTCAACTTGCCGCACTCAACATAAGGTCAAAGCAAAAAGCTCAAAGCAAGAAGCTCAAAGCAAGTTCAGCCTGAGCATTGCTTTGTCATCGATTCTGAAGACTCAGGATCTAAGACCAGACATTTGATTGGCAGGACTCCTGTAGTGTGTTTCTTGAGCAACGCGCCTGCCTTTAGATGTCTATAGATACCGCAGATATCGCGCAGATATCGCTATAGATACCGCAGCTACGGCATAAATCCAATTGGTTAGAGCTAACAAGCTTGAAGCTAGCAACCTTGGGCGACGTAGAGCCTATTCGTGTAATCAGTAGGCAAAGAGCACTGCAAGGCTACAGCGGAACCGCGGCTGCATCAGGTTAGGTGTATTGCAACTGCCACGCGAGAGGAGAACAGGGCTGTGACGACTTCGTCGAGATCATTTCAGAAATTCAGCCTAATACCGGATCGCCTTCTCGTTGGGCTCCTGGTAATCACGCTTGCGCTGGGCGTGGGCTTTCGCCTCTTCGAACTAGACCGGAAAGTTTACTGGCACGATGAGGTCTACACCACCATGCGGGCCGCTGGTTGGACACGAGGTGAAATCGATCAGGAGCTATTTCAGAACCGTCAATTCACGGTTGGCCAGTTGCAGAAGTTTCAGCAGCCAAAACCAGGCAGCACGGTTGCAGATACAGTTCAGTCGCTGGCAGTTGAGGATCCGCAGCATCCACCCTTCTACTTTTTAATGTCCCGTGTCTGGATGCAGCTGTTTGGCAGTTCCCTCACCGCCTCTCGTAGTTTACCTGCCCTGCTGAGTTTGCTGAGCTTGCCCCTGATTGCAGTTCTGGCCTGGGAACTGTTTAATTCACACTTGGCAGCCTTACTGGCAGCGGCCTTGCTGGCTCTATCCCCCTTCGATGTGTTGTTCGCACAAACAGCACGGCAATATGGTTTGCTCACGACAACGGTGATTGCTAGCAGTTGGTTGCTGTTGCGGGCGCTGCGGTTGCAAACCTGGAGCAGTTGGGGGCTGTACACGCTGGCCTGCACCCTGGGCTTCTATACCCATCCTTTTTTTGGACTCACCTTGGCGGGGCAAGTGGCCTACGTCCTGCTGATGCTCTGGGGCAATCTCAAGCGGTGGCAACAGGTCACTCTCAGGCCCCTTCTGGCTGTAGGCGCAGCCTTGTTGCTCTACGCTCCCTGGTTGGTCGTGCTGATCGGCAACCGTCAGCGCATGATGGCAACCACTGACTGGGCCAGAATCACGGTTGATGTTTTGTACCTGGTGAAGCTGTGGATCCTGAGCTTTACGGCTCTATTTCTCGATCTAGATTTTGGCTTCACCAACGTTTGGACTTACTATCTGCGTCTACCCATCGTTGCCGTTATTGCAGTGGCGCTGTATGCGGTTTGTCGTCAGACCAAACGGAGCACCTGGCTGTTCATTCTGACCTCGATTGTGGTGCCCTTCGCCCTGTTGGTCCTGCCGGATTTACTGATGGGTGGCAAGCGCTCGGCGGTGAGTCGCTATCTGCTCTCCTGCTTTCCAGGGGTGCAGTTGGCAGTTGCTTATCTGTTGTCTACCAAACTCCTCTCAGCCAAGCTCTTTTCAACCAAACCTGGGGGCGAGCAGTGGCTCTGGCGCGGCGTCCTGGCGCTACTGCTGAGTGCTAGCGTTGCCTCCTGCACGGTCAGTGCCTTAGCTGATACCTGGTGGAGCAAGGATCTCAGTTACTCCAATGCCGAAGTTGCTCGCATCCTTAACGCCAGACCCAATCCCCTGATCGTTAGTGACATTGGCGATGACTTCACGACGACCGGTGACTTGATTTCCCTTAGCTACCGGTTGCGGCCTGAGTTGCGGCTCCTACTGCTCAGCCGGTCTCCCGACTTCAGCCTAGTTAAGGGCGAAACCGATGTGATTGTCTTTCGGCCTTCTGACGTTGTTCGGAAGGCTGTACAGCAACAGGGCTGGACGCTGAAGCTGATTTACAGTCCAGGCCGTTTGTGGCAACTGGAGCTAAATCCGACAAAAAATGTCGGGTTTGTTTGACGGGTTTTGAAGCTCATGTTATCGTTCCAAAAGTTTAGAAGCGCCCGTTTTAGGAACTCAACGTCATGGCCCACACGCTTTCAACCTCTACCACTGCCACATTCAGCGCCTTGAAATGTAAGGAGTGCGGTGCGGAGTACGAACTGAAGGCAATGCATGTGTGCGAGTTCTGCTTCGGGCCTTTGGAAGTGGCTTATGACTATGAAGCGCTGCGGCGCCAGGTGACGCGTGAGAGCATCCAGGCCGGTCCGCATTCGATCTGGCGCTATCGGGCTTTCCTGCCTGTAGAGTCAGACAACCTAATTGATGTCGGCACAGGCATGACCCCCCTGGTGAAGTCCAACCGTCTAGCCCGCCGCTTAGGTCTGTCGAACCTCTATATCAAAAACGACGCCGTCAACATGCCCACCCTCAGCTTCAAAGATCGGGTGGTGTCGGTGGCGCTGACCCGAGCACGGGAATTGGGCTTCACGACAGTTTCTTGTGCCAGCACTGGCAACCTGGCGAACTCGACCGCAGCGCTTGCCGCTCATGCTGGTCTTGACTGTTGCGTTTTCATTCCTTCTGACTTGGAAGCCGGTAAGGTGCTGGGCACCCTGATTTACAGCCCGACCGTAATGGCTGTTCATGGCAACTACGACCAGGTGAACCGGCTGTGCTCGGAAGTGGCAAACACCCACAAATGGGGCTTCGTCAACATTAATCTGCGCCCCTACTACTCTGAGGGTTCCAAAACGTTGGGCTTCGAGGTTGCTGAACAACTGGGCTGGGAACTACCCGACCACATTGTGGCTCCTCTGGCTTCTGGCTCTCTGTTCACCAAGATCTACAAAGGCTTCCAAGAATTCATTAAGGTTGGCCTGGTTCCAGAAAAGGCGGTGCGTTTCAGCGGCGCTCAGGCTGAAGGTTGCTCGCCAATTGCTCAGGCCTACCGCGAAAACCGCGATTTCATCACCCCGGTTAAGCCCAACACGGTCGCTAAATCGATTGCGATTGGCAACCCGGCAGATGGTGTCTACGCCATGGACATCGCTCGCAAGACCAACGGCAATATTGAATCGGTAACTGACGCTGAGATCATCGCGGGTATCCAGCTGCTAGCCGAAACCGAAGGTATCTTCACTGAAACCGCAGGCGGCACCACGGTTGCTGTGCTCAAGAAATTGGTGGAAGCGGGCAAAATTAACCCTGACGAAAAAACCGTGGTTTACATCACTGGCAACGGCCTCAAGACCCAAGAAGCAGTTCAGGGCTATGTCGGTGAGCCTCTAACAATTGAGCCCAAGCTTGATAGCTTTGAGCGGGCACTAGAGCGCTCCCGCACCCTAGAGCGTTTGGAGTGGCAACAGGTTCTGGTTTAGTCCAGCGCTTAACCCCTATCCTCTAACCCCTCCATCTAGCCTCTGAGTCCAGGAAGCTGATCCAGGAAATAGACCTAACAAGTAGACCTCGACCGATACTCGACCAATAGATTAAGAGACAGAAATGGCCGTTACCGTTCTAATTCCCACCCCCCTGCAAAAACTCACCCGTGATCAAGCCACCGTGCAGTGCAATGGCAGCACGGTTGCCGAACTCCTAGAATCCTTAGAGCAGAATTGTCCTGGCATCAAAGCACGCCTTTGCGATGAGCAGGGACAACTGCGTCGCTTCGTCAACTTCTACGTCAACAGCGAGGACATCCGCTTCCTAGAGGGCCCAGCGACCAGCCTGAAGGACGGCGATGAAGTTAGCATTATCCCAGCCATAGCAGGAGGCTAACGTGGGCTCTTGGCAACGCCTTCGGTATCTGCCTTGGAAGGAGTTAGGGCTCTGCTCTGCTCTAACCCTGCTGTGTGTGCTGGTACTCGAAGGCGCTTTGCGTCTCGCGTTTCAAACGTTTCCACTGGTGCGCTGGCTGCTCATTCAAGCGTTTTCTGCACCAATCGTGGCTATGTGTCTGGGCTTCGCTGCCTATCTAGGTTTAGGCGCGCTGGCCGTATATCTGCTTGAACGAGTCTGGCCTCAACTGGTGCTGAGCACAGGTAGCTTGTGGGCCCTAATCCTGTGTTTATTGGTGGCCCTGTTGCTCAGAGCTTTCATTCCCGTGCCTGCTTTTCTAATCGGTGGTGTAGACCAAATTAGTATGGCTGCAGTCGTGGTTGGTGTGTTTTGGAAAGGGCGGCCTTACTGGCAGCGCTACTAAAAATCTGCGATTCTAGGGGCTATTGGTTTGTACTATTGCACTAGGATGCAGGCATGCCTCCGATGTTTCTTCATCAACGGCGTTACCTTAACGCTACCATTTACATAGTTGCAGTTCTAGCTGCCAATTACACGGCAACCTGGTTCATACCTCTGCCAATTTTCGGGCAGGTTGCTGTTGGGACTTTTATCTTTGGCGTTACCTTTACCCAACGTGATCGAATGCACATGTCTGGTAGACGATTCGTCTATCAGGTGATTGCATTGACAGCGTTGCTTTGCTTACTGGAATCGCTGCTGCTCAAGGTGCCGTCCCGAATTATTTTTGCCTCCCTAACTGGGATTGTGCTGAGCGAAATCGCCGATACTGAAGTGTACCAACGGTTGCTCAAACGCTCCTGGGTGCTGAGGGTGGCAGGCTCTAATGCTGTGTCAATTCCTATCGACACTTTGCTGTTTAATGTCCTCGCCTTTGCGGGTGTTTTTCCGCTCGCCCAGTTAATCGGCATCATGTGGGGCGAATTACTAGTCAAAGCCATCTCTAGCACAGTTGCTACTGCGTGGAGAGTTCGAGAGTTCTCTCAAGTCCAGTAGTTTTTTCTGATCTGAATTCGCTTTAAGTTTCTGCTTAAACTCTCCGCCGGAGCCTCTGCTGCACCCCTGTGTGTAAGCAATGGCACGGAGTTTTTTTGTATTTTCTACTACTTACGGTCTTCCTCTATGGCTGGCTCACCCCCCGAAGAATCTGACACGGATGGGCTTGTTTTTCTAATCTATCCGTGACATACTCCTGCTTATCTCTAAAAATAGCGGTATCTCGCCCAATTTACCGTAGATTTCAAGAAGTGTTGAGTTAGCACCAAGGAGTAATGGGCAAGATGACTGCTCACTGCGGCTAGTGAGGTTAACAATGCCATGGAGCGCGAGTTCAGGTTCGAGTCATGAGTGAAGAGTGCTATGTGACCCTGCCTGAATCTTGGTTTCCCACGCTTAAAGCCTCCTGAGATCAAGCGTTAATAGCTTGGTGCAGAGTGCAGCTGCTCTTAGCGACTCCGAGTTGGTTCGCTGGTCATAACCGAGCTTGCCTTTGGAGCTAGCTCGTGTAATACTCCTGTCTGATTTGATAAACACCGGTAAGTCGAGCAAAATTAAGCTGATTGCCGAAGGCTCAGCAGGTTTGTGAAATTTGAAGGAGACGATTTTGTTAGTCCAGTCAAAACAAGGTAGCCCAGAACCCTTTCTGAAGCGACTGTTCAGAGCTTTCCAACAGCGCTCTATTAAAGTGTTTTCTCTGCTTTTCGCAGTGGGCTTGGGTTTGAGCCTGGCAATCTCTGCCTGTACACCGAGTAACTCTGCCAGCAGCAGTTCTGCCCCTGCAGCTACGCCGGCGAAGAGTGTGGTTCGGGTTGGCTATCAGAAATATGGCACGGTCAATATTCTCAAAGCCCAAGGGGGTTTGGAAAAGCGATTAGAGTCCTTGGGAGTTTCTGTTGAGTGGACAGAGTTTCCAGGTGGACCGCAATTGCTAGAAGCTCTGAATGTGGGCAGCATTGACTTTGGCCATACAGGCGAAGCACCGCCCATTTTCGCGCAAGCTGCAGGGGCCCCCTTGGTCTATGTTGCGAATGAGCCGGCTAGTCCCGCTAGTGAAGCAATTTTGGTCGCCAAAGATTCTCCTATCAAGAGCGTAGCTGATCTCAAGGGCAAAAAAGTAGCTCTTAATAAGGGCTCCAACGTGCATTACTTGTTAGTTCAAGCTCTTGCTGCCGCAGGTTTAAAGTACAACGAAATTCAACCTGTTTATTTACCTCCATCGGATGGTCGGGTAGCTTTTCAGCAAGGCAAAGTTGATGCTTGGGTGATTTGGGATCCCTTCTTTGGCGCAGCGCAGAAAGCAACAGAAGCGCGTATTTTGGCTGATGGTAAAGATTTAGTTGCCAATCGAGAGTTTTACCTGGCTGAACGCAAATTTGCTGACCAGCATGCCGACTTGATTCAGGCATTAATTGAAGAAATTCAGAAAATTGATGCCTGGGCTGCTGACAAGCCAACCGAAGTGGCTAAGTTGCTTTCACCCCAGTTGGGAATCGAAGTGCCAGTCCTGGAGCAAGTTGCCCGCCGCCGCAACTATGGAGCCCAACTGATTCAACCGGATGTGGTGGCCTATCAACAAAAGGTAGCTGATACCTTCTTTGAGCTAGGGCTGATTCCCAAAAAGCTGACGGTGCAAGAGGCGGTCTGGACGCCAAAAGCGTAACGAAAGCATAATTCGCTTCACATATCTCAGGTCAAACATTCCAGGACGAAGTCGGCAAGGAGAGCAGGGAACATGCAAGTCTTTTGGTTCATTCCAACCCACGGCGACGGTCGCTACCTAGGGACTGCCATTGGTGGACGAGCCACGACCTTTGACTACTTACGCCAAATAGCCCAAGCTGTGGATCACTTGGGCTATAGCGGTGCCTTGCTACCCACGGGTCGCTCTTGCGAGGATGCCTGGATTGTGGCAACTTCCCTGATGTCGTCCACTCAGCGCATGCGCTTTCTGGTCGCCATTCGCCCAGGCTTGGTTTCGCCTCTGGTTGCTGCTCGGATGGCAGCAAGCTTCGACCGCCTATCCAACGGTCGTCTGCTGATCAACGTGGTCACGGGTGGTGATCCAGTCGAACTCGCCGGTGACGGTTTACATCTAAGCCATCACGATCGCTACGAATTGACTGACGAATTCTTGAGTGTCTGGCGTCAGGCTGTCAGCGGCGAAGACGTTGATTTCGAGGGCAAATATTTGCAAATTAAGGGCGGGAAGTTAATGTTTCCGCCCGTGCAAACCCCCTACCCGCCACTGTGGTTTGGCGGTTCATCAACCATTGCCCAACAGATTGCCGCTAAGCACATTGACGTTTATCTCACCTGGGGTGAACCGCCGCAGCAAGTGGCCGAGAAAATCGCGCAGGTCCGCAAGCTTGCAGATGAACAAGGCCGCACTGTCCGCTTTGGCATTCGGTTGCATGTGATTGTGCGTGAAACCGAGCAGGAAGCCTGGGATGCAGCCGATCGGTTGCTGCGCTACGTGAGCGATGACACAATCGCTGCTGCCCAAAAAGTGTACGCCCGCCTAGACTCCGAGGGCCAGCGTCGCATGACTCAGTTGCACGGTGGCAACCGCGAGTCGCTAGAAATTAGCCCGAATCTCTGGGCAGGAATTGGCTTAGTGCGCGGCGGTGCTGGAACTGCCTTGGTGGGCGATCCTGAAACCGTGGCAGCCCGCATGCTCGAATATACAGAACTGGGAATTGAAACCTTTATCCTCTCTGGCTATCCCCACTTAGAAGAAGCCTATCGAGTGGCGGAATTGCTTTTTCCCCTTCTGCCACTCGAAAATCTGCCGACTACAACGGCTACTCCCATGCTGAGCCCCTTCGGCGAAATTGTAGCCAATCAAAGTTTCCCACAGCAGGACAAGCTAGAGCAATTGGCCGCTCGAGGAGCGTCATGAGGCACAAGCAAAGGCTAGTCAGCCCCTCAGTAAAGCGCCAACTGGATCAGCTCATTCCCTGGGCAGTGCCAATTTTGTTGTTGCTCCTTTGGCAAGTCTTAGTGCAAGTGGGCTGGCTCTCCACTAGAGTTTTACCGGCCCCAACAGCAGTGGTGCGTGCTGGGATTAGCTTAACCCTTTCTGGCGAATTGCTACGGCATATCGAAATCAGTGCTTGGCGAGCCATTGTAGGCTTTTTAATTGGCGGCGGGATTGGCTTTGTCTTGGGGTTACTCAATGGCACCTTACGGATTGCAGAAGAGTTTCTAGACACGTCAGTTCAGATGTTGAGAAACATCCCGCACTTAGCCTTGATCCCTCTGGTGATTCTGTGGTTTGGGATCGGTGAGGAGGCCAAGATATTTCTAGTGGCGCTGGGGGTTTTATTCCCTATCTATCTCAATACCTTCCACGGTATCCGCACGGTTGATTCCGGTCTGATTGAGATGGGTAAAATCTATGGCCTGAGCAGTTGGTCTTTGTTCTGGCAGATTATTTTGCCAGGTGCAATGCCATCGATCTTAGTGGGTGTGCGCTATGCGTTGGGGGTTATGTGGCTGACGCTGATTGTGGCTGAAACTATAGCGGGTGGCTCAGGTATCGGTTATATGGCAATGAACGCACGCGAATTCATGCAAACTGATGTCGTCGTTCTCAGCATTTTGCTCTATGCCGTTCTGGGCAAACTTGCCGACACCGGCGCCAAACTTTTAGAGGCCCGTTGGTTACAGTGGCACCCTAACTATCAGCAGGCTTAGTGCCAGTCCATCGCCAGCCCATTGCCAGTTCATTAAGCACTAGCGAACCTAGATTTAGTGACCGGCTTAGAGGAAAAGTAAAGATACTTAAATAAATTTTGGGGAGACATTCCGCGTGGATTCAACTGCTTTTGGTACCCACCTCAGCCTCCGAAATCTCAGCAAAACATATAGCAGCCTACCTGTTTTAAAAGCCATTGATTTGGAGGTTAAACCCGGCGAGTTTGTCGCCATTGTTGGACGGAGCGGCTGCGGCAAAAGCACATTGCTTCGTCTGATTGCTGGGCTAGAAACAGCGAGTGACGGCGAGGTATTTCTCGATGGCGAGATCCTAAAAGGACTGAACACAACTACAGCTGTGCGCGTCATGTTCCAGGATGCGCGTTTGCTGCCTTGGAAGCAAGTAATTGAGAACGTGCAGCTAGGACTACCGGGTGGACGCAGAAAGAGTGCTGAATATGCACTGCAACAAGTCGGTCTTTTAGATAGGGCTGGCGAGTGGCCTGCTATTCTCTCGGGTGGTCAACGCCAGCGGGTTGCTCTAGCCCGTGCCCTGGCCAGTCAACCGCGCTTGCTGCTATTAGATGAACCTTTAGGAGCCCTAGACGCACTGACCCGGATCGAAATGCAACGGTTAATTGAATCGCTGTGGCAAGAACAGCAGTTTACGACGTTACTGATTACCCATGACGTGGAAGAGGCCGTTGCCCTGGCAGATCGAGTGATTCTGATTGAAGCCGGTCGAATCGCTATGGATCTGCCCGTTTCCTTGCCACGCCCTCGACGGCGAGGCAATGCGACGTTTGCCGCCCTGGTTGAGCAAGTTCTTGATCGGGTTGTAGGCCGCCGAGAGGGAGTAGCTGACTTAGTACATGCTGCTGAGAAATAGGGGGGCTTATCTTACAAGAGTCAGCCTTGGCGCTGCTGGGTTAAGCCAAAGTTCAACCAAAACTTTAATTGAGGCTTCAATCAAGACTTCGACTTAAGGAGGCGTTGTCGTAACTTCAGATACCTTCTAGTTGAATCGAAGGCAGATACGATGACGCGAAAGAATAAGGAGCTGAGTTTATGGAGGAAGTGACCTCCGAGCTTGATCTAATCAAAAGTGGTTTGGTCCCGAGTAATTTAGCTCAGGATTACTCGGACCAGGTAGATTTAGCCCAGATGGATCTAGAGAGTCTGTGGCATCCACTGGTACAGCATCAAGCCCTCGCCGGTAAACCCCCCAAATGTATGACCAAGGGGGTTGGCTGCTATGTTACCGATGAACAAGGGAAGGAATATTTAGACGGTATCTCTAGTTTATGGTGCGTCAATATTGGCTACGGGCGTCAGGAACTGGCGGAGGTTGCCTACCAGCAAACCCTGGAATTAGCCTACTTTCCCTTGACCATGAGCCATCCGCCTGCCATTCGCCTGGCTCACAAACTACTGGAACTTTTAGGCTTTGAGGGAAAGGTTTTTTTCTCCAATAGTGGCTCTGAAGCTAACGAAGTCGCCTTTAAAATCGCCCGTCAATATCACGCTCAGGCCAGCCCTACAAGCACAGGTCCTCGCTACAAAATCATCTCCCGCTACCGTGGCTACCACGGCAATACGATGGGAGCACTGAGTGCCACAGCAGTGGCTGAGCGCAAACTAAGTTATGAACCTTTAGCACCTGGCTTTATTCATATTCAGCCGCCCTATTGCTACCGTTGTCCTTTTGGTAAAACCTACGGCGCTTGCAATATCGAGTGTGCCACTACGTTGGAGAGCACCATTCAATATGAAGGCGCGCAGAGCGTCGCTGCTGTGATTGTGGAGCCAATTGTTGCAGGGGGTGGCCTTATTGTGCCACCAGATGAATATTTACCCCTAGTTCGGGCCATTTGCGACCGCTACGGCGTTCTGTTGATCTTCGATGAGGTTGTCAACGGGTTTGGCCGCACTGGCAAAATGTTTGGGCATGAGCACTGGGGGGTGCAGCCGGATCTGATCACACTGGCCAAAGGCATTACTAGTGGCTATATGCCTTTATCAGCGACGGCTGTAAAACAACCCATCTTCGAAGCCTTCCTTGATCAACCAGGCAGCACCTCTCATTTTCGCCATGTGAATACCTATGGTGGTCATCCGGTTGCTACTGCGGTTGCTGAGCGCAACATCGAAATTTTGGTTGCAGAACAGTTAACTGCTCAAGCTGCGAAAACGGGCAATTACCTGCTCAATGAGCTTAAAACTTGTCTGGACCATCCCTGGATTGGAGATATTCGCGGTAAGGGACTGTTTATTGGTCTTGAACTAGTGTCAGACCGTCAGACCAAAGCTCCTTTGGCCGAAGGTCAAGTTGCGGCAGTGATTAGCCACTGTCTGACTAATGGTGTCATCGTAGGTCGCAATACGAATACGGTACCTGGCTTTTCTAACGTGTTGATTTTGGCACCACCCTTAATTCTGACGTTTGACCAGGCAGACCAACTGGTATCTGTTCTTAAGGGTGCTTTAGAGGCCACTTATAAGTCGAGCTCTTAAAGGATCCAGCTGACTTGGATCGATTACAGATTGAGGAGATCAAAGTGATATTGAAACCAGAAATTAGCTTCAATAAAGCCGTTGGTTTGTTAGCCTTGTGCCTGACCTTAACGGTTTCGGCCTGTGCAGGGAGTTCTTCAAGCCCCACCAACCAGGCTGCGACTCCACAGGCAGCAGAGCAGCCCTCAGCAGCAGATCCCAAAGCCATTCGGGTTGGCTTTCAAGTCATTCCTAATGCTGAACTTCTAGCCAAGGCAATGGGCGCTGTTGAGAAGGAATTTCCTAACAGTAAAGTTACCTGGATCCAGTTTGATTCAGGCCGAGATGTCAATACGGCGATGGCTTCTGGTGGCATTGATTTCGGTCTGATTGGTTCAACCGGAACTTCAACCGGAATTGCCCGTGGTTTGCCCTATCAGGTTTACTTCATCCATGACGTTATTGGAGATAATGAGGCCCTAGTCGTCCGTAAAGATGCAGGCATCCAATCTTTAAAAGATGTCAAAGGTAAAAAGATTGCTGTTCCCTTCGGCTCAACCACTCATTTCAGCTTGCTATCCGCTTTGAAAGCTGAAGGTTTAGATGCCTCAGCTTTGACTATTCTCGACATGCAGCCGCCAGACATGCTAGCAGCTTGGCAACGCAAAGATATTGATGGTGGCTTTGTTTGGCAACCGAGTCTAACCAAGATGACCAGCGATGGCGGCACCGTTTTACTGACCGCGAAAAAGCTGTCAGAGCAGGGTATTGTAACTGCGGATGTTGGTATTGTTCGCAAGGAGTTTGCCGACCAGTATCCAGAGGCAGTCAGACGCTATGTGACGGTTTTAGATGAGGCCGTGCAGTTCTATCGAGATAAACCCGAAGATGCCGCGGCAACGCTGGCGCCACAACTAGGCCTATCTAAGCAAGAGAGCTTAGCTGTCATGAATGAATTGGTCTGGCTCAATGCTTCTGAACAGGCAGATGGCAAATTTCTGGGTACACCCAACAGCGCTGGTGCCTTTGCACAGGTGCTCAAGGAGTCAGCCGATTTTATGGTTGCCCAAAAAGCGATTCCCTCTGCACCCGATCTAGCAACCTATCAGCAGGCTATTCGCAACGAGTTTCTACAACCCGAAAAATAGAGGTTGAGTTAACTTCTATTCGGCTATTCGGCTATTCGGCTATTCGGCTATTGGTAGCACCTAATCCCTATTGCATTAATGCTTAGATTACTGGAATGCGAGAGCCCAAAGCTCTCGCATTCAGCCTGCTGTCTAAATTCCTAAGCACCGCCGTAGAAAATGCTCTAGGCTCTCCGGCTGGAAGCCAAAGGTTGTTTCTAGCAGAGCTACTTCAGCAGGTGTAACCAGATACTCATTAGCGAGCAGGGCTCGCAGTGTGCCTAACGATTCACTTACGCTAGGGCTCACCAACCCCACAGCACCCCGCAAACCATCGAACAGTAGCAGTGGTGGGTTGATGATGATTGGTTCTCGGTTAAAAATGCGGCCAAAAATTTTGGGAATTTGGTCACGGCTGAGGGCCTCCGGTCCACCGATATTGAAAACTCGGTTGCGGGCAGCATCCAGCGAGGCCGAAGCAACTGCTATGCGAGCCAGGTCATCAGTTGAGACAATTGAAGTGCGATTCTGCGGCTCCCCGATCAACAGATAGATGCCTGTCTGTCGAAAGCGTTCGGCCAAGGGCAAAAGATTGGAGGCAAAGCCGGAGGGACGCAAGATCGTGTAGCCCAAACCATCGGCCTGCTGTTGCAGGTACTTCTCTACTTCCCGCTTTGCCTTAAAGACCGGAGCATCTTCATAGCCCCGATCAGCGCCCAGCACCGATGTAAATACAAAATGCTCAGCGCCTTGGGCCTTGGCCTGATCGATGAGTTCAATGTTGGCGCGGTAGTCAATCGATTGTGCGTCCCCTTCGCCAGTCGCGTTGGCACCGTGGGCACTAATCACAACCCGGACCCCACGACAGGCCTTCTCAATATCGCGATCGTTCAATAAATTGCCCACAAAAATCTCAGCGCCCCGTTGCTCTAACTCGCTATATCGGGCGTTGAGGCGTACGAAAGCGCGAACTGGCAGATTTTGTTCGCGTAGTTGCCGCACAATTCGGCGACCTAGACCACCGGTTGCTCCTGTCACCAAAAACATGCACTGAATCTCCGCACTGAACATTGCCGCTTCTTCAAACTCTAGCAACGCAGGCAAGGTGAGAAGATAAAAGCTGTATATTACACAACACCCTAGGGGGCCAAGGGAGCCTGTCATGTTCAAACGTTTGTTAGTCCTATTGACCCTGGCTTTGACCCTGAGCAGCTGTGTGACTCAGGCCACTGCTGGCCTGAACTCCTTTGTGGATGGCCAGGACGGCTATGAGTTTCTATACCCCCTAGGTTGGGTGCAAACCCAACTTGCTAATGGCCCTGATGTTCTGTTTCGAGACTTCATTGAGCAGACTGAGAACGTCAGTGTCGTCATCGGCGATTTGAGCGACCCACAGGCCAGCCTAAGTGACTTGGGCAGTCCTACAGATGTTGGCCAACGCATGTCTCAGAAAGTCATCGCGCCTCCTGGTTCAGATCGCCAGGCAGAGCTGATCAGTGCCCGTCAGCACACCAACGGCAACCATGACTACTATGTGTTGGAATATGCAGTCAACGCTCGTGGCCAACAACGCCACGAACTGGTAAGTGTTGTCACTAGCCGAGGCAAGCTGTTTACGTTCAGCGCCTCCACCTTAGAGCGTCGCTGGCCCAAGATTCAGGAGTTATTAGGTCGTGTAGTCGAGTCCTTCACGGTTTATTAAGCCTTCAGGGTTGACCAAGTAAGTTTATTGAGCTGACAAAGCTGCGCAGCCTTGCTGCTGGGGACAGAGCCATAGGGACTCTAAAGCAGGAACCCTTCTCAACCCCGTGGCTCAGCAGCTTTGTTGTTGGTTTAGCTGTTGGTTCGGCTGTTATGCCGGTTTAGCCAAACCAGCTTGAAGGAACCGCTTCAGCTTTAAACTTGTGGGGAATGTGGTTACTGACCCACTCACAGTTGCGCTCCAAGATACATTGAATGCCATCGTGTACTGCCTCGCGCAGCCGCTGCTGCACAGGATGGGGGACCAACACCCGATTCTCCTCTAGGGGAGAACTCTGCTCCACCAAGCCGTAACAGACTGGCACTCGGTTAAGCACATAACTCGCCAACTGAACTCGTAAGTCGGGATTAGCGAAGGCTTCGTGATAAGGGTGGGATGGGTAAGTATCTAACGCTTTTTCAATCTCTTGGTTAACCAAAGGTAAAACGAGATTCTCAATGCTCTTTGTCATAGCTGCCTCCAATGGAAAATCCTAATGGGCAGAACCTCTAATGCTGTTTCTGATTGTGAAATTCAGCAAACAAGATGAGAGGTGGAAAGGGGGATCGCCCACCTGGAGCCTGTTCCCGCCTTCTAATTTTCCACCTTCAGGATACAGCGCTCTGATTGTTCGTGATGAACTTATAACCGTTCTTTACAAGCAGTGTGAGGGAGCAAATGCCATGTTCTATACAGCACAAGGATTTAATGCCTCAGAACAAACTTATGCCCGAACTTGAACACTCATCATATGTTGCAGTAAAGTAACCAGAGCTTCGCTCACTGAACTACTGTTATTAGCATCGACAGGGATAATTGGTGGATAGTCGCTGCCGTAGCCTAGGGCTAGAGTCAGGTCTTCTGCAGACCAAGCTCCCTCACAATCCATGTGGGTCATGCCAATCACGAGAGGAATACTGGCTCGTTGGCTCATGAAGTTCAGGATACTGCGAGCAGCCCGAAATTCAGCTGGACGGTGCGCAGCGACCAACAGGACATAAGCGTGGGCACGGCGGATCAATATATCCCACATGAAATCAAAGCGAGTTTGTCCAGGTGTTCCATAGACATGCAGAGCCATCTCTGGACCGAAGCTCAACCGGCCGAAGTCAAAGGCCACTGTGGTTTTGCGCTTTAGTTGAGCAGTTTCATCAGTTGCCCGTTCGTCGGTGTCAACGACCTCAATCTCACTGATGGAGCGGATGAAGGTAGATTTGCCTGCCCCGACCGGCCCAGTCACGACAATCCGCAGAATTTCCATTAGCCGCGTCCTCCTTTGAGAAAGCCAACCAAGCTAGAGAGAAAGGCATTGCTGGGTGCTGGGGAACCAGAGTTAGGTTCAGCGGTTCGGGCAGCAGGAGTAACGGCAGGCAAGGGCTCGATGGTGTTGAGCACAGGTTCAGCCATCGCGGTTGGAATTTCATCCACCAGTCCGACTGCCATCAAACGGAAAGCTGCCTGTTGGAGCTTGGCTAAAGACGTATTGAGTTGCGCTGCAATTGCCTCTATCGTGTGGCTGCTGTCAGCAAACTCCCACACCTGCCATTCCAATGCCTCCAGTTTGAGGTTGGGCTTACCGACACTGCGCAAAGTAGAGGTGGGGGCAGGCAGCTTAGCCTCCAGCATGGCCCAGTCTTGCACCCAACGTAGGCCATTGAGAGCAGCTTCACCTGCACGAATGCTTAAACCTGTCATTAGGCTATAGTTGAGTGCAGTTGAAGTCTCTAAACAGAAGCGTCCATCTGGTACCTGAAAAAGCTTATAGACTCCCTGGCGCAGCTGAAGCTTAAACAGAGCGGTTAGCTGATCCGCTTGTAGAGCACCTTGAGATTTGAGGCATAAGCCCAAAGGTGAATTGACTGCACAACGGGCACCCAACTTCTCAATACTACGGTCACTAATCCAACCACGTTGAGCCAGTAAATCAGTCAACGGTGGCACTTCACTGGCAACTTCTACTGCAACGATACGGCCTTGGTATAGCCAAATTTTATGGACTTGCAACTGAGTTGAGGCTCGAAAATCTAACAGGCTATCCAGCATGGGCTGAATAGTTAGCAAACCTGTCTTATGACCTTGGTCGACTAATTGTAATAACTCTGGCAGTGAAAAATCAGCGAGCGAACCACTTAGCGCCATCTCAAATCTCCCGTACAACCAGCCCTTAGGTAATCCATCAACATAGATAAAAACAAGTATTCCGCTTACTTTTGATCTTTTTCCTGCACTTGTATGTCCTCATGCTCTCAGACTGATTCAGCCTTGCTTCTCTTGAATGCAGCCTTTGTTCGGTGACAAGTTTGTCCCAGGTCTTCAAAAGCTCTTTCAATACTCCATTGAAATTCTAGAAGACCCATAGGAGCCTCTGCCCCGATGCTTTTACGGAGTTTTAGGGTTTTGAACAAGCCGAGTTGTTTCAAATTATTGCTGGCCTGCGTACTGCAAAATAAACTACAGACTTGTTGTTTATGTCTGAAATCGAAGTGGCACGCTGACAGTTTGATGACTCATATTTTGATAGCCCATGCGTTCCTAAAAATTCCTAGGAATGCATGGGCTATCAAGGCTACCTCTGGTTTTAGTAGCGATTACGGTAGATAAAAACTAAGAGGCTTCCCAACCCATGAAGAGTGTCAGGTTAGGTTCTATAGGGTAGACGCACCAGTAGAGACCAAACGCTTGAACAGACCTTCTGTCCAACCTGTTTCTTTCTGAACTGCGTTATAAGCCACTTCCATGTAGGCCTGTTCGATGAACGCTAGGTCGATCATGGCAATGGTTCCTAAGGCTTCGCGAAGTGCTTCTGGCTTCTCAGCTTGCAGCAAACGCTTGCCGAACTCTTGGACAACGATAGCCATAGCAGGCACAACATGCTGAGGGCCAATGCCAATCTGCACATGGACTAAGCCTACACGCCAACGACGCTCAGCATAGGCCTCTCCCCAGTTGTCCATGCCAGTGAACATTTCATGGAACCACTGAACAAAGGTGCTGTGCAGACGATGCATCGAGCCTTCTTTCTTGTTTAGAACTGAATTCATCTCGGGATCCCGACCCAGATATTCATAAAAATGGTTGGCCATATCGGGAGCGAGGGCCAGAGCCCAATCGGTGTTCTCCTTCAGAAGAGCCTGATGGTCGGCAGAGAAACCAGTGCGGGTCTTCAGTGCAATCAATAGAGTTTGAGCATCAATGGACATAGTAAATCCTTGGTGGCGCCTTAGCCGACTAGTAGATCAAGAAACTTCAGTGACGTCAGTTGAAATGGGATGGAATAGAGAAATGTCGCTTTATCTAGCCGAGCAGAGCCGTAATTTCTCCAACAACCCGCTTGATTTCTAAAAAGACCAATCCCTGCTTAGCAGCTGCACTAGCCAGCACTAGCAGTACTGCATCCGCATTGCACCCGACCAGAATGCCGTAGCCCTTCTCCCCTTGCACAAACACTCGGTCAATTTCTCCACGAGCCAGTTCTGCACAGATGCGCTCACCCAAGGAGAGCATGGCAGCAGACATAGCGGAGGTTCGCTCCTCATCCATACCGCCAGGCAGAGCAGCAGCTAGAGAGAGGCCATCGGGTGAAACTAGAATTGAGCCTTGAATATCAGGTGTACTGCTGACGAAGTTTTGCAGCACCGTTGTCAGTGCATTAATGTTAACCATGCTCGTAGATCCTTAGGTCCTCAGATTTATTGAGCCTTGCTTCTGTTGATAAAGCGTTTACCTGGCTAAGTCAGGTTTCAAAGCGTTTAGTGCAATCAGCTAAGCTACGTTTGAATCGTAGTAAGTTAATGAGAAGAATCACACCGATGCTTCTACGGAGTTTCCAAAATTCTTTCCCTACAAAGTATTTCGAACTGTGTTCTTTCTTGTCAGAAGAATGCGGGCGTAAACTTTCGCAAAACCAACTTGCGATCTGTCTGTAATGTCTCTCCCTATGTTGGGAATAATGGCCAGCTTCGTAACCCACGGTCCAGCAAACACCTAATTTTTTGCAGAAAAATTGTATAAATACCCAGCTCAATTGTTTATGCTTAGAATCTTGATTAAGTATTAAGCCATTGCTGGGATGGTAGAAGTGCCTTCTGGATCAGCGCAAAGCCACAGTCTTCAGCAGTTTCTGCGCACTCTGTTTTAGCTTTTTGACCAACTTCTGTATCAATTGCCTGTGAGTCATTGAGACAACTGAGCGTATTTACTGAACCAGCTAGGTTTATATCTATCGTTACACCTGTTTCAGCGCGTTTTAGTAACAAACCTCAATAGTGGTAATTTCTAGTTTGTGATACTCATGAGCCTCCGGTTGTTTGGTTTGGGGAGATAGCTCAGGCATGGCCAGGGCCCGAGCATCGATAGGGTCAGTTATGTTGGTCTGCTGCGAAGAAGACATCGCCTGAACTGTCAGGCTATTCGCCTCAATAGCGGCGAATAGCTCAGGGAAGGACTGAGTTGCAGGTCTTCCCTGCCAGAACATCCAGGATTCGCGTCATACTAGCTAGAGAAGACTTGCTACTCGTCCGTGTCCTCCCATGACCTCTGCCCCTCTTAGCCTCGACGCTCAGTTACAGGCACTCCGTGCCGGTGCCCTGGATGCCGTGGAGCAAGCTAGTTCTCTTGATCAATTGGAGCAACTGCGAGTTAGCTACCTGGGTAAAAAGGGTCAGCTTTCCGCTGTGCTTGGTGGCATGGGCAAACTTTCCGCTGAGGAACGTCCTCGCATTGGTGCCCTCGCCAATGATGTTAAGGAGGCCGTTCAGGCAGCTCTAGAACAACGCCGCACTAGCTTAGAGCAGGCGCAAGTTCAGGCTCAGCTGGAAGCTGAAACTCTAGATGTCACTATGCCGGGTCCTTACCGACCCCAAGGTCAGCTTCATCCCCTCAATAGCACCCTGGATCGCATCCTTGATATCTTCGTGGGCTTGGGCTACACGGTGGCGGCGGGTCCAGAAATTGAGACGGATTACTACAACTTCGAGGCACTGAATACCCCTGCCGACCACCCAGCACGGGATATGCAGGACACGTTCTACTTATCCGACGGCCACCTGCTGCGGACACAGACCTCGGCCATGCAGATTCACTACATGGAGGAGAATGAGCCGCCGCTTCGGGTGGTTCTGCCTGGTCGTACCTACCGCCGAGATACTGTTGATGCCACCCACTCAGCGATTTTCCATCAGGTTGAAATCCTTGCTGTTGATGAAGGGCTAACTTTCACAGACCTGAAGGGCACGGTTAAAACCTTTCTCGAAGAGATTTTTGGCGAGCGCCCGATCCGCTTCCGTGCCAGCTACTTTCCTTTCACCGAACCCTCGGCTGAGGTGGACGTGGAGTGGAAGGGCCGCTGGTTAGAGGTGATGGGCTGTGGCATGGTTGACCCCAATGTTCTGAAGGTGGTGGGCTATGACCCGGAGCAGGTTACTGGCTTTGCCGCTGGCTTGGGTCTAGAGCGACTGGCTATGGTCCTACACGAAATAGATGACATCCGTCGCCTCTACACCAGTGACTTGCGCTTCCTGCGGCAGTTCTAGCTCTTCTTATTTCGAGTTCTTTTGATCTGCAGAATCCTCAACCGGGTCACTGGTTGAGGATTCTGAAATATCCATACCCCAATTGCCTCGAATGCCCCGAATGCCTCAAGTTAAGCGAGCAGTTGCACTGCCTGTGTTCTCAAGATTCCTTTGAAGGAATCTTTGTTGGGCATTAGGTGTGGATGCAATTATGGATGCAACTAATGGGCTTAATGACCCAGAGTGAGCAAAAAACACTTGCTTGTTAAGGCATAGCCACACTTTGAGAAGTTAGGAGAACTTAACAGACAGATTCGCTTGTCTTGAAGGGGGAGTGGTAGGCTCCTATTAAACAAGCTAGGTAGTAAAATGCCTACCATCCTTTGACCAAACAATTAAACAGACACTATGACGACTTTTAGAAGGGGCAGAACTGCAACTGTTGGTTTCTTAAGAGAGTTTCAGGATTTTGCACTCAAAGGCAATGTCGTTGATTTGGCTATTGCGGTTATTATTGGCGGTGCTTTCGGCAAAATTGTCAGCTCCTTTGTTGCTGATGTCGTCATGCCGAGCATCAACCCACTTATTCCCGGTGGAGACTGGCGAGAATTTACTATTCCACCTGAAATTAAAATTGGTGCTTTCTTAGGTTCTGTTGTTGACTTTATAATTATTGCGCTGGTTCTGTTCTTCGTTATTCGTACTCTGGCAAAGTTCAAACGAGGCGAGACGGCAGCTCCTCCTTCAGCCAAAGATTGCCCCTATTGCCTAGAAAGCATTCCCATCGCAGCAACTCGATGCCGCGCCTGCACATCTGAGCAGCCCTAGCGTTAGTGTTAAAAACCTGAATTAAGGTCAGACCAAAAACCGTGGGATAGAGCTATGGCTTGCCTATCCCACAGATATTCTCCTTAATGACTAGTGCGCTCAGGTCGGGGTTTACCCGACCACAAAATTCACCAGCTTATTGGGCACAACGACCACTTTCTTGATCTCCTTGCCCTCAAGGTGTTTCTGAGCAGCTTCAGAGGCACGAGCCTGTTGCTCCTGCGCTGCCTTATCTAGGCCGGATGGAATCTGGATCGTGCCCCGGTTTTTGCTGTTGATTTGAATGACCAATGTGACCTCATCAACTGCCAGAGCCGAAACATCAACTCCAGGCCAAGATTGGTGATGAATTGAGTTCGTGTTGCCCAGCAAATGCCAGAGTTCCTCAGCAATGTGGGGGGCAAAAGGGGCCAACAATTTGACTAGAGTGGTGACGCCTTCCGCGTAAACCGAAGCAGTTTTGTCAGCAAAGTCGTTTAGGGCATTGCTGAGTTTCATGAACTCTGAAATCGCCGTATTAAACTGATAGCCCTGCTGCATATCCTCAGTGGCTTCTTTGATTGCCGTGTGAATGGCGCGGCGCAGATCTTTTTCCGCTTTGCTGAAGCTTTCGGGTGCTGAAGCGACTTCTGTGCCCACAAACTCTGTCACCAGTCGCCACACTCGATTGAGGAAGCGAAACTGGCCTTCTACATCGGCATCGTCCCATTCCAGATCTTTTTCTGGTGGTGCTTTGAACAGAATAAACATCCGCGCCGTGTCAGCCCCGTACTTGGCAAGTACTTGCTCCGGATCCACACCGTTGTACTTCGACTTGGACATCTTCTCATAGAAGACCTCCAGTTTCTCTCCCGTTTCTGGATCGCGGGGATCATTGAGATCCGCAATTTGGAAAGTAGGGACGTACTTGCCAGTGTTGGTGTTCTTGTAGGTCATGCCCTGCACCATGCCCTGAGTCAGCAAGCGAGAGAAGGGCTCATCAAATTTGAGCAAGCCCTGATCGCGCAAGAACTTGGTAAAGAAGCGCGAGTAGAGCAGGTGTAAGATCGCGTGCTCAATGCCGCCAACGTACTGGTCTACGGGCATCCAGTCATTTGTCTTGGCTGGATCAAACGCTTGTTGGTCGTTGCGAGCGTCTGGATAGCGCAAGAAATACCAGGACGAATCGATGAACGTGTCCATCGTGTCTGTTTCTCGTCGCGCAGCTGCCCCACACGTTGGACAAGGTACTTCCACCCAATATTCGAGCTTAGCCAGGGGAGAGGGACCTCGTCCGCTGAACTCTACACTGTCCGGCAACTTCACCGGCAACTGGTCTTCTGGCACCGGCACGACCCCGCACTGTTGGCAGTGGATCACAGGAATCGGCGCCCCCCAATAGCGCTGACGCGAAATCAACCAGTCCCGCAGACGGTACTGGATCTGAGCCTTGCCCCAGCCCTTGGTTTGGGCGTGTTCAATAATGCGGGTTTTGGCAGTGGCTGAATCGAGGCCGTCAAAGGGACCAGAGTTTATCAACTTGCCCGGCTCGGTGTAGGCCGCTTCTAATTCCTGAATGGGTTCTCCATCCGGCGTAATGACCACCTTGATCGGCAAGCCCTTCTTGGTAGCGAACTCGAAGTCCCGCACGTCGTGCGCTGGCACCCCCATCACTGCCCCTGTGCCGTACTCGTAAAGCACATAATCAGCAATCAGGATGGGAATCTTCTCGCCTGTGAAGGGATTGATCGCCTCACCACCCGTGGGAATGCCTCGCTTGGGTTTATCTTCGGCGGTACGCTCGATCTCGCTCTCGGCACTGACCTCAGCAATGAACTGCTCGACTGCAGCTTTTTGCTCAGGCGTCGTGACTTGCAAGGTCAAGGGGTGCTCAGGGGCTAGGACTACATAAGTCACGCCATAGACCGTATCTGGCCGAGTGGTGAACACGGCGATCTTTTGGTCTGAACCCATAATGGGAAACTCTAAGTGAGCCCCAACCGACCGACCGATCCAGTGCTCTTGCATCAGCTTGACCCGCTCAGGCCAGCCCGACAGCTTGTCTAAATCGTTGAGTAGCTGCTCAGCGTAGTCAGTAATCTTGAGGAACCACTGCCGCAACAAGCGCTTCTCAACCAAAGCACCTGAGCGCCAGGATTTGCCCTCGCTATCGACCTGCTCGTTAGCGAGTACCGTTTGGTCAATTGGATCCCAATTGACTGTGGCTTCTCTTTGGTAGGCTAAGCCCGCTTTTAGAAATTGCAAGAACAACCACTGCGTCCAGCGATAGTACTCGGGTGAGCAAGTGGCAACCTCGCGCTTCCAGTCGTAGGACAGCCCTAAGCGCTGGAGCTGGGCCCGCATATTGTCAATATTTTCGTAGGTCCACTTTGAGGGGGGGACACCCCGGTCGATGGCTGCGTTCTCAGCAGGCAGGCCAAAAGCATCCCAACCCATCGGATGCAGTACCCGGTAGCCTCGCATCCGGTGGACTCGAGCAATTACATCGGTAATGGTGTAGTTACGCACATGCCCCATGTGCAGGTTCCCCGAGGGATAGGGGAACATTGAGAGCGCATAAAACTTGGGCAGGTCGCGCACATTCGAAGTCTCGTCTAGCTTTTGCTCAGTCCAGACTTGCTGCCACTTCGGTTCAATTGCGGCGGGGTTGTAGCGCGACTCCACGCTGATTTCTCCAGAGTACCTGTCTTAACGAGTCTAGCTGGAGAACTGACCGCCTGTGTCGCCTTCTAGATTCTTCAGTTCCGTGGACTTTGTCGGATCTGACTTTAGGTTGGCGGAAGCTGTATGGGTAAGCTCGGATGGAGCCAGACTTCGGGAGTGGTATGCAGAAACTGATCAAAGCTGGGCAATCGTTGACTAAAGCTCCCGCCTTTAAGCCACTGCTGAAGCTGGCGGTGATGGTCATAACCTTGGCCTTCTTAGCCTGGACCCTATTAAGTCGCTGGTCCGAACTTGACGAAATTGACCTCACCAAAATCAATATTGGTTGGCTGCTCGTCTCAACCGGCCTGACTCTGCTGGGTCACGCTTGCAACGGCTTAGCTTGGGGAGCAGCCCTACGGGCACTGGGTGCTAGAGTCTCCGGAGCCTGGTCGGTTCGGGTCTATCTACAAACCAACATCGCCAAATACACCCCCGGCAAGGTCTGGCACTTCTATGGGCGTATTCTGGCCGGAGAGAAGGTGGGCATTGGGCGAGGCACAATTCTGGTTAGCGTACTGATCGAGTCGGTGCAATTAGCGATTATTGCCTCAGTGCTAGGGTTTGGCTTATTCCTGGGTGGCGCGCAAACCAATCTGGGACCACTCCAGGGCTTGGCCTTGGTGGGGGTTGCTGTTCTAGGTGGCCTGAGCCTAAATCCAGCTGTTCTGAATCGTGGCCTAGGGCTGCTGAGCAAGCTGCGTAAAAGCGATGAGCCGTCTACTCGCGAACCTGTAGCCCTCCGGTCTTCACTGTTGCCTGCCTATCTCGGCACCCTGGCGTTTGTGGTTATTCGCGGGCTGGGCATGTACGCTGGCTTTTTAGCCTTTACACCAGCGCCGTTAGCAACCTTCCCTGGCATTTTGGGTGCCTTTAGTCTGGCCTGGGTGATTGGGTTTGTGGTGCCCGGTCCTCCCGCTGGTATCGGCGTATTCGAGAGCGCCATGGTGTTACTTGTAGGTGATCGTTTTGGCAGCGCCATCGTATTGACCGTAGTTGCGGTGTACCGCCTGACCAGTACAGCTGCCGAGGCAATAGGCGCTCTCTTGGTTAGCCTGCCGGTGCGGCGTCTCAAGCTCCGGTAACTTAGGTTACAAATCCTGAGTTCAAGGCAGGACTAATCTACAGCTTTAGCGGTTGGCCCGCTATCTGTTGAGAGTCCCGGAGCCAAAAGACGAGCACCATGACCCTAGCCAGCAACGACTCCCCTCTGGTGCAATTGCGAGGTATTTGTAAGCACTTCGGCAATTTCTGGGCCAACCGCAATGTGGATTTGGATCTGTATGCTGGCGAGATCCATGCCTTAGTCGGGGAAAACGGGGCAGGCAAAAGCACCCTCATGAAGATTCTCTACGGATTTTACCGAGCGGATGGCGGTGAAACCCGCCTGGCAGGTAAGCCCGTTCACTTCCACTCGCCACGCGATGCTCAAGCTGCAGGCGTTGGCATGGTGTTCCAGCACTTTTCGCTGTGTCCCTCCCTCACGGTGGCTGAAAACACGATTGTGGGGCAGGGCTCTTGGCTGGATCAATTGAACTTAAAGCGCGTTGAGGCTCAACTTCGCACTCTCATCGAGCGTTACCATCTACAACTGGATCCCAAAGCCCGGATCAAAGACCTCTCAATGGGCGAGCGGCAGCGGGTCGAGATCCTCAAGTTGCTCTACCGGGGTGCAGAAGTCTTGATCCTGGATGAGCCAACTTCTGTGCTCTCGCCGCCTGAGGTAGATGTGCTGCTGCAAACCTTGCGGCAACTGGCCGAGCAAGGTAAAGCGCTATTATTTGTGTCTCACAAGCTCAACGAGGTGCTGCGCTGCTCGGATCGGGTGAGTGTTCTCCGGCGTGGCGAGATCGTGGCCCACTGCAATACTTCAGAGATTAAACAGACCGAACTCTCCCGCTTGATGGTCGGCTCTGAAGTTGCGGACCAACTGGCTACCAACACCGTTGCCCCCGCTCCCCAACGCTCTGCTCAGCCCATTCTGCGGGTGCAGAACCTGTACGTGAAGGGCACACTGGCCCACGGTACACAAATGGCCGTCCGCGACGTCTCGTTTGAACTGCACGGTGGCGAGGTGCTGGGAATTGCTGGGGTTGCTGGCAACGGGCAGCGCGAGTTGGCTGAAGCTTTAGCTGGGATTATTGCACCAGCAGCCGGTCAGGTTTGGCTCCGAGACGCTAATCTCACCCATGCAACGCCTAACCGTCGGGTTCGTCTGGGTATGGCCTACGTTCCCGAAGACCCATTGCACAATGGCATGGCTCCCAACCAAGGCATTGCTGCAAACCTGATTTTGCGCCGTCATCAGCGTAAGCCGTACGCGATGGCAGGCTGCTTGAACTGGCGAGCGATTCGGCGGAGCACGCGGGAGCCCGTTTCTTTGTTTGACGTGCGCTCTCCATCCCCTGACTCTCTAGCTCGTCATCTTTCTGGGGGCAACTTGCAAAAATTGGTCATGGCGCGTGAGTTGTGGCAGGAGCCGGATCTGCTCATTGCTGCTCATCCGACTGTTGGTCTGGATATTGCCGCTACAGCTGCCATTCATACGGAGCTTCTAGCGCAACGGGACCGTGGGGGAGCGGTTTTGCTGGTTTCGGAAGACCTCGATGAGTTGCTCAAGCTCTGCGACTGGATCGCGGTCCTCTACGATGGCAAGCTAATGGGTATTGTGCCGCCAAGGGCTGGCAAGTCCGTGATTGGGCCGTTGATGGCCGGACAAGCAACCGCCGAGGTCCAGCCCAAAATCGAGAGTGCTGTTCCATGAACAGCTTGCTACAGCGCTTTCCTGCCCTTAAGCCGGTCGTCTTACTCGTTCTGACGCTGGCCTCGATTGTGGCGGCTCTGGTACTGGTGGCCCTATTCTTGCTGATGCTGGGCAAGGATCCTTTGGCGGCCTACGGCGAGATGTACAAGGCAGCTTTCGGGGACTGGTTTGGCTTCTCGGAAACCCTGGTCGTGGCCATTCCGGTGTTGCTATGTGCCTGCGCTGTAGCTCTGCCAGCCCGCTTAGGTTTGTTCAACGTTGGCGCAGAGGGCCAGCTGTATTTAGGTGCGATTTGTGCAACGGCAGCTGACCGCTACTTTCAGCACCTGCCTGGAACTCTACCGCTGGTTTCAGTCGTGGTTTGCAGCTTTCTAGGAGGTGCTTTGTGGGGCTTTATTCCAGGGGCTTTGCGGGTTTGGTTTCGAGTCAATGAAACCATTTCCACGCTGATGCTGAATTTTGTGGCAATCAACCTGTCCAACTACTTTGTATTTGGACCTTGGCGTGACCAGAGTAGCGGCAATTTTGTGCTCACAGCGGCCTTTGCGACTGTCTCTCGCTTCCCAATGATTCCGGGCACCCGCATTCACCTTGGCCTGGTGCTGGGCTTGCTGGCAGGCTTGACGCTGTTTCTGGTGCTGCGCTTCACCGTCTGGGGCTATCGCATTCGCATGATTGGAGACAACCCTAAGGTGGGTCGCTATGCCGGTTTCAACGTCAACTGGACCGTGTTGCTAGTCATGGCTGTAGCTGGCGGCATTGCTGGTTGGGCTGGTGGCGGTGAGGTTGCCGCGATTCAGGGTCGCCTGCGCCCTGGCATATCACCCGGGTTTGGCTATACAGGTTTCCTGGTGGCTTGGCTGGCCCGACACAACGAGCTAGCCATTCCGGCCTACGCCGTGTTGGTCGGCGGTCTGTTGCTGGGTGGGGACGTGCTTCAAATTTCCCTGGGCTTACCGCAGGCAACCGTGAACATTGTGCAGGGCGTGGTGTTTTTCTTCATCCTGGGTAGCGAATGGTGGTTGCAACGGCGGGTGCTCGATCACATTCCTGCCCAACCTGAGCCTTTGTCGTCCACAGCCCCTCAGTCCCCTGGAGCCGCAGCATGAGCGCAGATGCACAAGGTCTTTTATCGTCAACCTTCTGGATCTCGGTGCTCTCAGGCGCAGTCCGCTCTGGTACACCAGTCCTGCTCGCGGGTCTAGGGGAAGTGCTGGCAGAGCGCTCCGGCATCCTTAATCTGGGGGTGGAAGGGGCAATGGTGATGGGTGCGGCGGTAGGGTTCATCGCCACTGCACAAACGGGAACGGTGCTAGTAGGGCTGGTTGCTGCTGCTTTAGCAGGCCTTGCGATTTCTGCGATTCATGCTCTACTGTGCGTGCCCTTACGGGCAAATCAAGTCGGCAGTGGGATTGCAGTGACCATCTTTGGTTTGGGTGTGAGTGCCTTTATTGGTCGCCCTTTCAACGGTAGGCAGGTTGAAACACTGCACCCCATTGCCTTGCCAGTGCTGTCAAAAATCCCAGTTCTAGGAACGGTTCTGTTTGAGCACAACGGGTTGGTCTACTTCACCTATTTATTGGTGCCCGTCATTTGGTTTCTGCTTTACAAAACTCACTTCGGCTTGAGTCTACGCATGGTGGGTGAGAGCCCGGAGGCCGCTGATGCCATGGGCCTACCCGTAGACCGCTTGCGTTTTGTGGCTGTCCTACTGGGTGGGGCTCTGGCCGGTGTGGGTGGAGCCTATCTCTCGCTAGTGTTGGCTGGCAACTGGGTCGATGGCATGTCGGCTGGCAATGGCTGGATTGCCGTAGCACTGGTCATTTTCGCTGCCTGGGATCCCCTGCGAGCCGTGTTAGGGTCCTATCTGTTTGGTGGTGTTCTGGCTTTTACCCAACGGGTGCAGGCTGTAGGCATTGGCATCTCTCCCTTTCTACTGGGAATGGCACCCTATGTGTTCACACTGCTCGTGCTCGTTATCTCTATGCGTCGGGCGGAGAAGATGACGGGAGTTCCTGCAGCCTTGGGTGCGCTTTATAGCCGGGAGTAAGGCCTATGGGATAGACCTATTCTTGCTTCTTCGCTCTAGCTCTAATGCAGCACTGGAAAAGGCTCTATACAGTTTTTTACCGCATTGGTACAGGTTTCCATTCCGAGTAATTTGCTAAGTGTCCCCAGTAGGCTAAGGCTCCAGTAAAGGCCCAAATTAAAGCAGCGATTACTAATACAGCCACACCTGTTAGCCTTAAAGCTCTGTTGTTCTTTAGATAAAGCGCTGGCGCCGAGCAGACCCCAGCCAAACCTGTCAAAATGAAACCAATGCCTGCCACTAAAGGTCTTTGCGTTAAGCCTAGATTAATAATGCGTAGACCAACTAGGATTGAAACTAGACCAGCAAAAAAGGCATAAACCGCTACTGTAAACAGGTCCCACCCGTTAGCTAAGGCAATGGACGCTCCGATAAATAGCATGCCGAACATAACAGAGGTTTCGCCATAAGCGATGTTGTAACTACCTGTGACTGGCCAAGTCCAGATCATGTGCAAACCTGTGACCAGTGCAATGGCTCCACTTATACCGAAACCTGGAACCCAACGCTTTTGGTCAGGACTATCGAGACCCTGATACACGTAGAGAGCTAGAAGAGATAGCCCAGCTACCAGGTTGACGAGCATGAGCGTGATGTAATTGACAAACAAGATCCACCTCAGATTAGCCTCAAGTTACGGCACCATTATTGCCCACATTGCCAATTTGGGCTGCTTCTGGCCCAACCAGAGTGCATCAAGCCACGTATCCTTTCAAACCTGCAAGGATGCAGATCTATCTATACGGACTGAGGCAAAAGCAGAATCTTAAAACTATATTCGAGAATAGAATCAGCGACCGCAACTCAATGCCTCAATGCCTGGTTTAGCCCTCATGAATCTGAATCATTGGATCTCTCTAGTGATTGGCTGCTTTGTGCTAGTCGATCTATTGGTTGGCAAGCCTAATTGGGTCACTTATGCCTTTGCAATTATTTCAGCTTATAACTTCACGCTTGCTTTTAATCTCTAACTTCTAAACTCCTCACTGAGACAGCTGCACTAGTCTCTCAAAAGGTCGGTCACTCACAAGTCCAAGACGAACCCAAGCTTTGCTAAGACTTAGTGAGTCGCCTACGATACATTCAACCGTAGGGTAGATGACCTTCGCAACCCGTTTCAGAGAACTTGAGGAGTATAAAATCTTCTCACTTCAATCGGATGATTAATATTCACTACATCGTCTCAAAAGCGCTGTCAACTCAGCAGCTTTCCGACTGGGCAGAGTGGCGCATTAACGATCTCCTCAGTCACCAGAAATATACACCGGTTGATTTGCATAGTCTTGACCGCCTGATCAAAGCTCTGGAGCAAGGAGACGTAGTTCGTCGCCAGACAGCGTCTCAGCCGTTGCTCTAGCTGAGAGGCGATAACCTCTGTCGTGTGGCGGTTGAAGTGGCCTGCAAGCCTCGGTATCAGTGTGAATACCGATACAAGTAGGAGAAACGAAATGATCGTTGCCAAAGCAGAGGGACTGTTCAAAGACGGGGAGCCAGTTGAGCGGCTGAACTTGCGGTCAAAGTATGGCGAATCAAACGCCTATCTCAGTTACGAGCAAGCCTCGAAGGCAGTTCAGGCTGATGGGCTAGCGATGACTCAAGACCTCTACAACGCTCTGCATTTAGCCCGAGAAGCGACTGAAAGAGCCTTGTCCAGCAACTCTGAGGAGCGCATCGACGAAATTCTAGAGCAAGGCGGTTGGGTGGTTCTGCAATCCTAGATTGCTCCTAAGCTAAGAGGGACAGGAGACTGCTATGGGGCTTGGCACAATAGAGAAGAGGCCTTGATGCCCCCTAGCAGCCCCCTTCGCCCTTTTGATCTCTGTGCCCAAATCCCGCGTTCAGTTCGTTTGCAGCCAGTGTGCTGCTGAGTTTCCCCAGTGGATAGGCCGTTGTTCAGATTGTGGAGCCTGGAATACCCTAACTGAGCAGGTTAACTCCGCTAGTACCAGCGCCGGTGGTTCGGCTCCAGGTCTTCACCAACAAGCCCGCCGCGCTCGTCCTAAAGGGCCAGCTCAACCTCGCGCCGCTCTAACATTACCCCAAGTGGCCGACCACGACCAAACCCGTTTTCCCTCGGGGTATGGAGAGCTGGATCGGGTGCTTGGGGGGGGTATTGTGCCTGGCTCGTTAGTGCTCATTGGTGGTGAACCGGGCATTGGCAAGTCAACGCTGCTGCTTCAGACGGCTCAGCAGTTGTCCCATCACTCCCGGACACTCTACGTCTGTGCCGAGGAATCAGCCCAGCAAGTCAAGTTACGGGCGCAGCGGTTAGAGGCTCCTCCCTCAGACCAGTTATATCTGCTACCCGAGACTGATCTTGAAGCGATCCTTCAGGAATTGGAGCAACTGCGACCGCAGGTGGCAATCATCGATAGTATCCAGGCTGTCTTCTTTCCCAATCTCACCTCAGCACCAGGCTCTGTCTCTCAAGTGCGTGAGTGTACTAGCGCCTTGATGCGACTTGCCAAACGCGAAGGCATTACCCTATTCATCGTCGGCCATGTCACGAAAGAGGGGGCCATCGCTGGTCCCAAGGTTCTTGAACACCTGGTTGATACTGTGCTTTATTTCGAGGGTGACCGTTTTCAGACTCACCGGCTACTGCGTTCGGTCAAGAATCGCTTTGGTGCGACCCACGAAATCGGCATTTTTGAAATGGCAGACCGTGGCTTGCTAGAGGTCCTGAATCCCTCAGAGCTGTTCTTGGGTAACCGAGATGAGCCATCCCCTGGCACAGCCACCATCGTTGCCTGTGAGGGAACACGTCCAATTGTGGTTGAGTTTCAGGCTCTCGTGAGCCCTACTAGCTACAGCTCTCCTCGTCGCACGCCAACAGGCATTGAGAACAATCGTTTCTTGCAAATCCTGGCAGTGTTAGAGAAACGGGTCGGCATTCCGCTTTCGAAATTGGATGCCTACGTTGCTTCTGCTGGAGGTCTTGTCGTCAACGAACCTGCTGCAGATTTAGGGGTTGCCGTTGCGGTGGCCGCTAGTTTTCGCGACCGCATTGTTGATCCTCGAACCATACTAATCGGCGAGGTAGGACTGGGTGGTCAGGTACGCTCTGTTTCTCAGATGGAGTTGCGCTTGAAAGAGGCCGCTAAACTTGGCTTCAAACGGGCCATCGTGCCCAAAGGTCCTGTGCTGCAAGATTTTGGCCTCAAGCTTATTCCAGTTAGCAAAGTACTCGACGCTTTGATTGCGGCTCTCCCTGGTGCAGCCGATGCAGTTTTAGAGGAAGCTGCACTTGCTCAAGACGAAATGTGATGACCTCTTGTAAGTAGCTCGTAAGAAGCCACCTTTTAGCGTGCTAATTTAGTGCCCAAAAACCAAAACTCTTCAAGATTTGGAATCGCATCTTGAAGAGTATGGCAGGTAGTAAAAGGTGCGGGAACACCACTTCTGACTTGCTCAACCAGGTAAGACGAGTACCTCGTTAACAAACGCACATGGTCGCTGTAAAACAGCCCTAAGGTAATCGCTGGAAGCCAGCTTCTGAAGGTGAGCGCCGGAGCTTTCGCTCTGGTAGCAGCTTTAGGTAGTCACCGGAGACCCGGCCCTAGAGTTAATCTCAGGTCCAGTTCGTCTAGAACTTTTCCTGAAGCGATGACATCAGTCTAAGGGTAGAGGTTAGCTAGAGAGATCAGCTAAATGGCTGAATGGGCTAAACGAAGCCGTCAGTTTGCTGATGTTGACGGCTGAAGAGCTTGCTGCCTAAGAAACTCAGCCTGTTTACAGTTCTGACCAATTTTTTTGCACAACTTTTAAAGCTCCGTGTTCGCTGTCATCACTGCTGCTAGTCGTTGGCGAGTTGCGAACTGCTATGGGAGATGGAGCGCTCAATCCCAGTATTAATAGCTTGGGCATGATCTTCCCCAGCTAGCCAAGCAATACAACTTAGTAAAAGCTCGAATAATAGTGGCGTAAAGCTCTACTGAGATTTGGGTGCTGAGTTATGGGTTGGCTGGGGAGCCAGTCAAAAGCTGCCAAACTTGCTCATCTTGCTAACAGCCTCCCAATAGTCCAGCCAGACCCAACTAAAGCCGCTGCCTTCCGCTGCCTTCATAGAGCCTCACATTTTCTTAAGTGTGAAGACTTAAAACTGTAGCCTAGAAAACAAGACGGAAATCACAATTTTGATCTGAATCAGCATCTGCTCTCATTGTCAGACCACAATGAGAAGCCACAGCCACCTTTGGGATGGGATCTATCCAGGGGTAACGGCTCCGGTGCGTCAGTTGAAACACCCATTGTTGTTATGAAGTTGAGGGTTTAGTCTTCAAAAGACTTTCGTGGATCGTGGCAGCAGCCTTAGGCGCAATTCTGCTGCTCCCTGCCAATACTGCTTGGGCTCAAAGTTCCCCAGTTGATCCTGTGCAAACGGCAGTACATGCAGCGGCAGCAGCTCAGGTTAGTGCAGACACAGCTTTCATGCTGAATCTGTGCAGCCCTAGTGCTGTTGATGACGCCGGGATTGGCGTTCTTTTATGGCGGGCTCGTCTGCTCCCGCAACATGCTCAACACAATGATGATGAGCATTCTGTTAATGGGGCTCGTGGGAGTCAGCTGGGTTTTGTGGGGCTATAGCCTTTCCTTCGCACCAGGCTTTCATGATCTACCAGGCGATGTTTGCGATCATTACGCCTGCACTAATTTCAGGGGCCGTTGCCGAGCGGATGAGCTTTAAGGCTTACTTCTGATTCGTTCTGCTCTGGTCTACGTTCGTTTACTGTCCAGTTGCCCACATGGTCTGGGCTAGGGGTGGTCACATCGGCCTGTACGGTGGCTTTGGAGCTTTGGACTTTGCGGGAGGCACGGTAGTCCACATCAGCTCTGGTGTTTCAGCCTTGGTTCTGGCTGCTCTGCTGAGACCGCGTAAGACTTTCATGCGGCAACCAACGATTCCGCACAACGTGCCCTTTGTTTTGTTAGGGGTGGGGCTGCTGTGGTTTGGCTAGTTTGGTTTCAATGCGGGTAGTGCTCTTGCCTCCGGCAGTCTGGCTACCGTAGCTTTCGTTGCGACTAATACTGCTACAGCGGGTGCAGCTCTGACTTGGGCAATTGTGGAATGGGTACCGCGGGGCAAGCCAACTGCTGTTGGCATCGGTAGAGCTGTAGCGGGTCTAGTCGGTGTTACCCCGCAGCTGGCTTCGTGACGCCGATCGGGGCACTGCTAATCGGCTCAATCACGGCGTTAGTTTGCTTCTTCGCAGTTGCTCTACGGGCGAAGCTGCAGTTCGATGACTCATTGGATGTCTTCCCTGTACATGGTACTGGTGGCACTGTCGGTGCCCTTCTGACCGGAGTTTTCGCGACTAAAGCGGTGAATGACGCTGGTGGGGATGGATTGCTAGCGGGTAATCCCGGCCAGATTCTGCTGCAGCTACGCGGGTGCTGATCACTTACGGCCTAGCTGCCTTGGTCACCGTTGCGATTTTCTACATCCTCAAGGCAGTCCTGGGTGATCTGCGAGTCAGACCTGATATTGAGGATCAGGTCCTCGATGTCGACCAGCATGGTGAGGAGGCCTACAGCGAGGACTTTGGTACTGGCTTACGGCTTACGGTTGGTGGCCAAGGTGACGAGGTTCAGGAAAACGAACCTGCTGTGTAAGCTCCGAACTCTCAGATCTCTTCAAATTTTTTCGAGAGCCCCTGCTAACAGGGGCTTTTTCTATGGGTGTTCTCTAACTCTTAGAGGGTCTCAGAGTTAAGACTACGTTGGTCTTAAAGCTTAGTTTTATCCGTAATACTTAGGCTATAGGCTTAGGAGTTCAGTAATTACTTACGTATATCTATGTACGTTCTATTAAAGCCTTATAGCAATTCCGTATATCTAAGTAAGCGGATAAGCCTTTACAAAATCAGCAAAAAAAATACAGCTGAGATGATCGTTAGTCAGAAGAGAGTGGGTAAGTTGTAGAAAGAGCGGTGAGACTTAGTTCACTAAAAAGAGCTGGGCCTTCCCTTAATAACTACACACTGATTACATAGATAATCGCAAGGAGACCTCGATGAACGCTCTAACCAAAGCTAAATTCCTGCTGAACGTTGTTAAGAAGAATCGGGAGCAAGGCTTCACTCTAATTGAACTGTTGGTGGTTATTATCATCATCGGTATTTTGTCCGCTATTGCTCTGCCTTCTTTCCTAAACCAAGCTAACCGGGCTCGTCAGTCTGAAGCTAGGACCTACACTGGTTCTATGAACCGTGCTCAACAAGCCTATCGCTTGGAGAATACAGCCTTTGCTCCTGACATCACTACCCTTGCTATTGGCATCAACTCCAACACTACCTACTACACCTACTCTATTTTAGCGGGTCAAAATGGTCCTGCTGGTAGCCTTCAATTAGGGACTAGTAAGGAAGCTGCCGTTAAGTCTTACATTGGAGCTGTACAGATGACTCAACTGGCTGGTCAAGATGCTACCAATACGGCGGTACTATGCGAAGCTGCATCTGCAGGTACAACTGCTTTAGGGACTACCAACCTCAACAGTGTCTTTAGCGCTACGACCGTTAACACAACCGCGAACAATGTGGCTTGTGGAACTGGCACCAAGGCGATTCAATAATCTGGATTGATCATAGGGCTTACTAGAGCAGCAAGGTGACAACCACCTTGCTGCTCTGTTTATTTGTTAATTGGTATGATAAAGCGGTAAGGCAGTAGAGATCGCCTTGCCGTTTTTTGCAGTTGCAAATCTATCTTGTGTTCCATGAACTCCATCGCTTGGCAACAGCAGGCCACTGAATACCTTTACGAGGGTAAGTACCAGCAAGCTGCCACGCTTTATGAGCAATGCATTGAAGTTGAGCCGGACCAGGTATCTAACTACTGGCATCTGGGCTTGATGTTGCTACTTCAAGGGCAGGAGGAGGAAGCACAATCTGTGTGGTTTTCAGTATTGCTGGAGGCTGAGCCGGAACAGGTTGAGGTTTGGTCAACGGAGCTGCTTCAGATTCTGACAGTTGAGGCCGAACGACAGGAGAGCATTGCTGAACCTGAGATTGCTTGGCTGGTTCGTCAGCACATGCAGCAACTCGCGCCAGAAGACAGCAACAATCTTTTGCACCTGGTTTTGCTGGCAATCCAGATGGAGACATTGCTTCTAGATGATGCAAGTATTTTGGTGGATACGAGTCAATCTATTCAATCTGCCCAAGCCAATGGAATTGACCGAAACTTGCTACTTCAAGTCCTAGAACAACTTCTTGATTTCAATTCCTACCATCCTGCTGTTTTCGAATTTATCGATTCCTGTTTTGCTTATTCTGAGTTGGCAGTTGGGGTTCAAAATACGCTACCTATCAAGACTTATGTTTCCCAGCGATACTACAACCTAGGATTAGCCCTGCAAAACCAGCAAAAGCTTGATGAAGCGATTGACCTCTACGAAAGAGCTCTTCAGCTTGATCCCAACAGTGCAGAAACCTATAACAATCTAGGTATGATCCTACAGAAACGGGGTCAGTTAGATGAGGCCATTCATCTTTATCAAAAAGGCTTGCAAATAGAGCCTATCTTTACGGGGCTTTATAACAATTTGGGTATTGCGCTCCAGGAGCAAGGAAAGCTTGACGAAGCAATGGCTTACTATGAAAAAGTTTTGCAATTTGACTCTAACGATACAAAGACCTACCTGAACATTGGCCGGTTACGGAAAGACCAAAAGAGGATTGAAGAAGCTATTAGTAGTTATCAATCTGCCCTTCGGGCTGATTACGAATGCGCTGAGGCCCATTCCTATCTAGGCATGATGCAACTGTTAATAGGCAACTTTGATCAGGGATGGTCAGAGTATGAATGGCGATGGAAGGATCCCCAATTTTCAACTCCAGTTCCAAGGTTTGAACAGCCTCTTTGGGATGGGTCTTCGCTCGAAGGCAAAAAAATTCTGTTATTGGCGGAGCAAGGGCTTGGAGATGCCATTCAATTTATTCGCTACGCCCCAATGGTTAAGAACTATGGAGGAACAGTCGTTCTTGAGTGCCATCCCCCGCTTGGCAGACTAATGCGCTCTAGTAATGGAGTTGATGAGGTTTATATTCACTACGAGCCGCTACCAAAATTTGATGTTTATGTGCCGCTGTTGAGTCTACCAAGGATTTTCGGCACGCAACTTGATTCTGTGCCTAATACCGTTCCCTATCTCCAACCACCTAACCAGCCGAATTTTGAGGTAAACGTACTGGACGACGCCTCTTCTAACTTGAAGGTGGGCCTAGTGTGGGCCAGTTCGCCCATACCAGATCCTAAACGGTCTTGTGCGCTGGCGGAGTTTGAGACTTTACTTCAAAGTCCCGGAACAAGCTTTTTTTCTCTTCAGAAGGGGCCTGAAGTTGAACAAATTAAACCTTTTCAGGAACAGAATTTAATTGTAGATCTGGGCTCGGACTTTCAAGATCTAGCTGATACTGCTTTCGCGATATCCCATTTGGATCTGGTTATCTCCGTAGACACCTCTGTTGCTCATTTGGCTGGAGCAATGGGTAAGCCAACCTGGATCTTGTTACCCTTTGTTCCGGACTGGCGCTGGCTGCTGGAAGGAAATACCAGCCCCTGGTACCCCACCGTGCAACTATTTCGGCAGGCTCAGCCTAACGATTGGCAAAACACGTTAAGGCAAGTGAGTGTAGCCCTGGCTCACTTCGTTGCTGAGTCTACTAATCTTTCATGAACAACCTTTTGGTAGAATGCCTCCAACGCTTCTATACAGGTTTTATCTTCATACAAGTTGCCTAAACGGCTTTGCATCCGTTGTACTACCTCGTGGCGCCAAGTTGGCTCTGTTCCCAAACGCACAGCGATCTCAATATACTCCGACTCGTTCTGGGCGATTGTCTCAGTCACCCCCAAGGCCCGCAGGATCCCATAAGTATGCCGGCCCCGCATAAATTCACTAGGACAGGTCACGACAGGGAGGCCGCAAGGAATTGCTTCCAGGGTGGTGTTACCACCAGACCAACCGAAGGTGTCTAGAAAAACATCGCTCACTAAATTTAGTTCTAGATAGCTGCGCTGGTCTTGCTGGGGCAGAACTACACAATATTCTGCACTGTCAAGCCCAGCCGTAGCAAAAGCACGTTTGAGGCGCTGTTTAAACTGCTCTGTTATTCGTACTTTAGGATTGGATAGAAAGGCAAATTGAGCTTGAGGCAAGCGACGGGCAATCTCAGTAAAAACAAAGTCATATTGAGGTAAATATTTGAAGAGAGATTGACAGGAAAGATAGACAATGGCGTCGCTACGCAATTTAAAATCAGCACGAGTTTTAGTTAACTCAAGCACGTTTGGTTTTCTGTAGCTAATTCCAATATTACGTAGTCCGACCAATTTCTCTGAGTAGTGTTCTTGGGCATTCTCAGGCTCCATTAAATCACTAGACAGAAAGTAATCGATCGCTGATGAGCCCGAGGTAATTGGATGCCCCCAAGTCGTACATTGTATAGGTGCAAGACGTAAACTTGCCAACTGGGTAGCTGGTGGAAACATGCCAATATCTAGAGAGACTAGAATGTGCAGTTGGTCAGCTAAGATCTGTTCACAGACAGCCTCTAAATTCTCAGGGATATGGCGGTAGAAATCGCTGTGCAGGCGGAACTGCTGAGTCATCTCGTCTACTTTAGAGCCGAGGTAATAACAATAAATCTCGAAATCTTGCTTGGTATGCTCAACCAGCCAACCTAGCATTAGCTTAGCAACTGTGTGCCTGCGGAAATGGCTTGAGACATAGCCAATCCGGATTTTTTCTCCCGGCTTTACAACTGGCATGGCTCGTGGTTTAACCCAGTCAGGGTAGCTAGCAGCCATGATTCGCTGCACGAATTGTGCATATTGAATTTGCAGCTCTAGGTCGTTATAACCTTGATATTGAAGATAAAAGTTAACGTGTTGATTAACCCCCGCCAGTGCATTCTGTCGTTCTTCAGGTGTTTGTAAAGAAACTTGTTCAACTAAAGTTTCTAAGCCTTGAACAAACTGTTGACGGTAAGCCTGGATCTCCTCTTGAGAATCGTAGAGAATCGGTAGTGTTAGCTTTTCTCGAATTTGTAAAACAATATTGTTTGGAAATAGGCGAAGGCCGTTTTCTGCCGCAGCGATAACCTCCTGAGCCCGTCCAAAAACCCCTAATACCCAGGTGAGCTGAGTATGAAATTCAGCATCATTCGGGTAGAGATTCATAGCCTCTTGAACTGCTTGCAGAGCTTCTTCCTCACGATTAAGTTCCGTTAGGCAGGTGATCAAAGCACCATAGAAGTTTTCATCGCCGCTCTCTAGTTCTAAGTATTTTCGATATTGCTCAAGAGCTTTCTCATAATCGCCGCAACGATAGAAAGAGTAACCGAAATTTAGGTAGGCTCGGGCGTAATCTTGCTTGGCCTCATAAGCTAGACCAAGGTTGTACAACACAATAGGAGTTCGGGGTTTAAGCTTTAATGTTTGCCAATAAATTGCAATAGCACCCTCTAGATCCCCTCGCCTCATTAGAGTGTTGCCTAGATTGAGATAGCTGCCAAAGTGACTGGGATTGGCCTCGATTGCTCGCCTACAAACTGCCTCGGCTTGTTCCAGGCTACCCAACTGAGTCAAAAGATTGCCTAGGTTATTATAGGCATCAATGTAGTTAGGATCGAGAAGAATTGCTTGCTCGTAAGCTGAAGCAGCTTGAGCTGGCTCATTGATTTTTTCTAGAACTAAACCAAAATTATAGTGAAGAACAGCTCTTGATGAGTCTAGCGAGCGAGACTTGACTAGTGCTTTTAAGGCATCTCCATATTGCTCCTTCATGTAGTAGAGCATGCCTAAATTCATCCAGGTTAGGGGATCATTTGTTCGACGGAGTAGAACTTGTCTGTATCGCTGTTCTGCCTCTGTAAGACGTCCTTGATGATGGAGTGCTAGGGCTGCTACCTGTAAAGTTTCCAGACTGTTTTTCTCTTGTTCTGCCCGCAACTCACGCAGGCTCCGAATTACAGAGGGTTTATGCATCGCCTGTAACTCGTTCCAACCATAATGATAGGTACTATTAGCGTCCCAAGCCAACAACTGGATTCCCAATGCAGGCAAGTTAGCAATGGGACGGCACTGAGGCTGAGTGGCGAGAAAATCAGAGCAGGCTTGCTGTACTGTCTCGTCATAACTCCCTGCTACCACCAGCACTGCTCTCGCTGCCAAGTGCGGCCTCACTAGGAGCAACCCCAGCAATTGTGACCGGTAGTCCCGCTCTCCCCGGTACACATACAACCCAATCTTGTCCTCGACTTCCGTCTCGCCCAACTCAGCAAAGAAGGCCTCACACTCCTGAGCGCACACCACCACTTGCTCAGACAGACCAAAGGTATGCAGGTTCTCCTCTAGTTGGGCCAGCCTCTCTGCATCTAAGCTCTGCTCCACCGCATAAGCAAAACGTTCAGGCTGACCGAGTAAAGCGCCTATGAGCGTCTCTCCCTGCCCGCAGCCGACCTCACAGTACACCTCACCTTCCTCCAGGCACTGCACCGCCTGATTGAGCAGGTGCAGGACAGCAGGGGTGCCTGGAGCATTCAGTTGGTCCAGCAGGGCTTGAAACTGCTCAGCTTGGGCCTTGGGAGCAGCATCGTCCCAGTCCTCATACTCAAGCAGTGACTCTCGCAATCTCTCGTACTCCATCCCTAGCCCCCAATTCCTCAACCCAGTTTAATGAACGTCAGCTAATCAATGGTGAATCAGCTTGAAGAATGCATTTGACTCACAACGGTTTGATAAAAATTTTCAAGTTCTAAGAGACAGGTTCTGTCATCGTATAGTCTATCGTGGTGTTCTGAAATTCGCTGTGAAATTGCTTGTCGCCAGTCCCGATTCTGCCCGAGTCTCACAGCAATTTCAATATATTCAGTTTCGGTCTGAGCAATAGTTTCAGTCACACCTAACGTTTTTAGAATGGCATAGGAATGGCGACCGCGCATGAATTGTCCAGGGTAGGTTACTACAGGCAAATTACAAGCAATTGCTTCTAGAGTTGTGTTGCCGCCTGACCAAGCTAAAGTATCTAGATAGATATCAGAGATCTGATGCAAGTTCAGGTAGTCATGCTGTTTCTGGCGTGGCAGGACAATGCAGTAATCTTCGCTATCTAAGTCAATGGCAGCAAAAGCTCTACGCAGACGTTCCCGAAAGCGATCAATCGCACCGACGTTAGGAGGAGATAAGAATACAAACTGAGCCTGAGGAACGCGTTGGGCAATCTCAGGAAAGATGAAGTCATACTGAGGCAAATACTTAAACAGAGATTGGCAAGACAAGTAAACAACAGCATTGTCTCGCAGGCCAAATTCCGAGCGACTCTTGGTTGAGTCAGGCATGACCGGTTTAGCATAGGCAACACTAATATTAGGCAGCCGAATCAACTTTTCTGAGTAGTGCTCTTGAGCGTTCTCAGGTTCCATCAAGTCGCTAGATAGAAAATAATCCAGAGTAGGTAAGCCAGAAGTAATTGGGTGGCCCCAAGTGACGCATTGAATTGGAGCCAGTCTTAGCCCTGCTAGCTGGGTCATGAGGGGTGACATGCCAAGATCTGTAAAAACTAGAATATGAGGCTGATCAACCAGAATTTGCTGACAGATTGCCTCTAAATCATGGGGAATATGATGAAAAACTTCGCTGTAAAGTTGAAATTGTTGAGTCACCTGATCAACATTGCTGCCAACGTGATAGCAATGTATCTCAAAAGCCTGTTTATTGCTGTTTTTCAGCCAGCCCAATATTAGGGCCGCAACTGCATGGTTAGAGAAGAAGGCGGAAACATAGCCAATGCGAATTTTGCCTAAAGCTGTAAGAGGAGACATGGCCAGCGGTTTCACCCATTGAGGGTAGTTCGCAGCCATAATTTGATGAACAAATTGTCCATACTGAGTTTGCAATACTAAGTCATTACAGCCTTGGTATTGCAGATAGAAGTTAGTATGGGAACCAATACTAGCCAAAGCATTGCTTTGAGTCTCAGCAGCGGTTAGGTCAAGCTGACTTACTAGCTCCTGCAAACCCTGTGTAAACCTCTGGCGGTAGAAGTTGATCTCCTCAGGGGTTTCGTAAAGCACAGGCAGCATTAGTTTCTGCTGAAGCTTGAAAAATAAATCCCTGGGAAATACGAGGGCTGCTTCAGTAGCAGCAGCAATAGCCTCTTGAGTTCGGCCAGACCGATGCAGAACTGAAATCAGTGAGCGTCGCAGACCATTTTCAGCAGGATGAAGACGAATACCCTCATGAAGAATATTTAAGGCTTCTTCTTCTCGATCTAGTTGCAAGAAGCAGTCACCTAGGGCAGAATATAGACTCGCTGTACCTACTGTAATGCTAAGAAGTTTCTGATATTGAGCAATCGCCTGATTGTAATCTCTCTCGCTGTAAAAAGCCCAACCAGAGTAGAGATGGGCTTGAGCTAGGTCTTGTTTAGCCTTGAAAGCCAAACTCAAATTATGCAACACTTCCGAGCTGTTGGGCGAAATGTTTAAAGCTTTTCTATAATTTTCAATTGCTGAATTAGTATCGCCTTTGTTTAATAAAACATTGCCCAAGTTGAGATAGCTGCCGAAGTGATCTGGTTTGACAGCAATTGCTTGATTGTATACAAGCTCAGCCTGTTGGCTCTGCCCCACCTGCAATAGAAGATTACCTAAATTGTTGTAAGCCTCAATCTTTTGAGGATCGAGATTAATAGCTGTTTGATAAGCTGTGATGGCTTGAGAAAATTGGTCCAGCTTCTCCAAAACTAAGCCGAAACTGTAGTGGAGTACAGCTTGGGAGCTATCCAATTCCAGGGATTTCAATAAGGCATTGAGAGCTTCTGGGTATCGCTCAGCCATGTAGTAGAGCATGCCTAGATTTTGCCAGATTTCTGCATCTTCGCCTTTGCGCAAGAGCACTTGCTGATACTGTTGCTCCGCTTCTATAAACCGTCTCTGGTGATGCAGTGCTACTGCTGACTTGCGCAGCTCATCCAATAATTTCTTCTCTTGCTGAGCTTGAAGATTGTGGATCGCCTGAATCACTACTGGTCGGTGATGTTGTTGTGCCTGAGCTTGAATATCGCTACTATTTTTGGGCTCCCTATTTACATCCCAAACTAGCAATTGAAGACCGTGAGAGGTAGGAGGTAAGTTATCTAGAAGATAACAGTGAGGCTGGGTGGCGAGAAAATCAGAGCAGGCTTGCTGTACTGTCTCGTCATAACTCCCTGCTACTACCAGCACTGCTCTCGCTGCCAAGTGCGGCCTCACCAGGAGCAACCCCAGCAACTGTGACCGGTAGTCCCGCTCTCCCCGGTACACATACAACCCAATCTTGTCCTCGACTTCCGTCTCGCCCAACTCAGCAAAGAAGGCCTCACACTCCTGAGCGCACACCACCACTTGCTCAGACAGACCAAAGGTATGCAGGTTCTCCTCTAGTTGGGCCAGCCTCTCTGCATCCAAGCTCTGCTCCACCGCATAAGCAAAACGTTCAGGCTGACCGAGTAAAGCGCCCATGAGCGTCTCTCCCTGCCCGCAGCCGACCTCACAGTACACCTCACCTTCCTCCAGGCACTGCACCGCCTGATTGAGCAGGTGCAGGACAGCGGGGGAGCCTAGATCATTCCCTGGAGCATTCAGTTGGTCCAGCAGGGCTTGAAACTGCTCAGCTTGGGCCTTGGAAGCAGCATCGTCCCAGTCCTCATACTCAAGCAGTGACTCTCGCAACCTCTCGTACTCCATCCCTAAACCTCACAATGCCTGCTCTACCCTGCGCTCAGTACTGACTTGGCGAACAACAGCTCGGTAAAAATCTTCCAGAGCAGCAACACAAACTTTATCTTCATACAGCCTGTCATGAGAATTGTTGATGCGTTGCCTAAGCTCACAGCGCCATTTTTCTTCCAGCGCCAATTTGACTGCAATTTCGATGTATTCTGATTCGTCTTTGGCAACAGTCTCAGTTATTCCCAACATCTTCAGAACGGCGAAGGAGTGACGACCTCGCATAAATTGACCAGGGCAAGTCACAATGGGCAAGCCACAGGCAACCGCTTCCATTGCCGTATTAAAACCAGACCAGCTGAAGGTATCCAGGAAAATATCAGCGACTAAATTGAGTCTCAAGAAATCATGCCAATCATTCTGTTGGGGTAGAATGACGCAGTAGTCTTCACTCTTAAGGCTAATGTTGGCAAAGGCTCGCTGAAGTCGTCGCTGAAACTGCTGAGTCACACGAGCTTTTGGAGAACCCAAAAATGCAAATTGGGCTTGGGGAACGCGGCGAGCGATCTCAGCAAAGACAAAATCATATTGTGGCAAATATTTAAAAAGAGATTGACAGGATAGATATAGAACTGTGTCATCACGTAAACCGAAATCCGATCGTTTTTTAGTTTGTCTCGGTAGAGATGGTTTAGGGTAGGCAACACTAACGTTGGGCAGGGTGATTAATCGCTCTGAGTAATGGTCTTGAGCATTATCAGGCTCCATCAAATCACTGGACAGGAAGTAATCAACGGCTGATGAACCAGACGTAATTGGATGCCCCCAAGTCGTACATTGGATGGGAGCTAGTCTCAAGGCTGACATTTGCACCATTTGCGGAGACATGCCAATGTCAGCAAACACGAGAATATCTAGTTGATCTGCAACAATCTGTTCACAGGCGGACTTCAGGTCATCTGGAATGTGCTGAAAATGGTCACTGTGAAGGCGGAACTGCTGGGTCATTGCGTCTGCCTTACGACCCACATGATAAGTGAAAACCTCAAAGTCTTGCTTATTGGCATGGCTCAGCCAACCGATTGTAGTTCTTGCAACTGAATGTTGCGAGAAAAAGGGTGAAATGTAGCCAATCCGAATCCTGCCGTGCTTCAAAGAAGGCAGAGTTCGTGATTGAGCCCAATCGGGATACTGGGCCATCATCACTTGCTGAACAAAATTCCCGTACAAGCGCTGCAACTCTAAGTCATCACAGCCTTGATATTGCAGATAGAAGTTATGATGGCTACCTAAAAATTCGAGCGCATTCTCCCTGTCTTCAGAGTTATCTAAGGTTGTTTCGCTCAATCTCTTTAAGCCTTCAGTGAAGCGTTGACGATACACCAAAACTTCTCCTGGCGTATCATTTAGAACTGGAAGGATAAGCTGTTGTTGCAATTCCAGAAATTGGTCTTTTGGCAAAAGCCTTGAGGCATCGACTGCCGCTTCGATAGCTTCTTGAGTGCGGCCAGCTTCCTGCAAAGTCACCAATAGATTGGTGTGCAGAGAGCGCTCTTTTGGGTAGAGGCGAATACCCTCTCTTAAAATATCTAGTGCTTCTTCTTCCCGACCCAAACCTACCAAACAAGCACACAAGGCTATGTAAAGTTTGGCATCCTTTTCGCCCAGTTCTAGCAGTTTTTGATATTGACAGATTGCCTCTACATAGTTGCCTTGGCAGAAGAAATTGTATGCGGAATGTCGGCAAGCCTGGACAGGATTCTCTTTCGCTGCGAACGCGACTTGCAGGTTGTGCCGAGCATCTTCTTTCTGCGGTTCAAGCTCTAGGGCTTTTTCATAGGTAGCAATGGCAGCATCATAATTCCCTCGGCTCAGCAGCAAGTTGCCCAGATTCAAGTGGCTGCCATAATGCTCTGGATTGGCTAGAACAGCTTGCTGGTAAACAATCTCCGCCTGCTCTGCTCTACCAACTTTGAGGAACAAATTACCTAAGTTGTTGTAAGCGTCAACTAGCCTAGGCGCGAGACCAATGGCCTGCCGATAGGCCTCAGTGGCCTGCAAAAATTCTCCTAGCTTTTCTAAGACTAAGCCAAAATTGTAGTGCAATAAAGCGTTCTTTGGTTCTAGCGATAAAGACTTGAATAAAGAAGTAAGAGCCTCTTGATAGCGCTCAGTTGTATAGTAAAGACTACCTAAATTCAACCAGGCGTCGGCGTGATTATTGCAACGGCTTAGGATTTGCCTGTAAGTCTGTTCAGCTTCTACCCAATGGCTCTGCTCATGCAGCTTGATCGCCATCCTATGAAGATCATCAATTGTTTGTTGTTCCTGCTCAGCTCGTAAATCTATCAGTGAGCGAATCAGCGCTGGCCTGTGATTTTTCTGGAGCTCTAGCCACTTGTAGTGATGCTTTTGGTCTTTATCCCAACTCAGGACTAGGAAATTATTCCACCCTGACAATTCTGGCAAAATTTTGCAATGAGAATGAGCTGCAACAAAATCCCAGCCCACCTGTTGTACTGATTCCCAATGACCACCACCTAAAGCAATCAGACTTTGATCCGCCAGAAAAGGCTCAACCAAAAGTAGACCTAGGAGTTGAGAGCGATAGTCGTGAGCACCATCATAGAAATACACGCCAATTTTCTCTTCCAGACTGATGCTGTGCAAGTCGGCAAAAAACTCCTCAAAGTCCTGTTGGCACAACAAAACTTGAGCTTCTAGATCAAAGGTAGCAAGGTTGTCAGTCAGCTTATCCAGGTTCTCATCAAGAGCATCAAATTGAGAGAAATTGTCTACTGCGTAACCCATGCAATTGGGATGATTGAGTAAGGCACCAATGAGAGAGGCTCCCTGCAAGCAACCAATCTCACAGTAGATTTCGCCAGGTTCCAGACAACCTACCGCTGAGTTCAGCAACTGTAGAGCATTGACACTAGTCGTGCCTGAAACCTGAGTTAGTAGTTGCTGAAAGACCTCAGATTTGGGATGAATGGACGTTTGTTTCCAGTTGTTGTATAAACCCGGCAATTTCTCAATAAAACTTTGGAGATCCATAACCACATCTTGCTGTCGAGCGTAGCTTTCTACTAGCCACATTGGTCTGGCTAGATCCCATCACACTGGACAGGTGGACCGGAGGTCTGGGGGTCAGGCTACTCTATCACTGCTCCCACCTAGGATACTGAATGCTAGACTGCTTACCCTGGGCAGACTAAGCATTAGGTGAGGGAAGCCTTGCCCAGGGAAACCTATCTACGCCTCATGCTCACGCCGGCTCTGAACGAATCATGAACTTCTTTGAAGTCCAAAAAGCGGCACAGACCTGCTTTATGCAGGCGAACTACCCGGATGCCATTAGTCTCTACGAGCAGTGCATCGCAATCGACGAGGTGGTCATCTCCAGTTATTGGTATCTTGGGCTCTCGTTTCTACTTCAAAACCAAGAACTGGAAGCTGAAACTGTTTGGTTTTCTGCTATCGCTCAAGCTCAAGCGGATCAAATTGATGCCTTAACTGAAGACTTAAGTCATGTCCTTAAGGCAGAAATAGCCAGACAAGTTCAGGCCGACAGCTTAGCGTCAGCCCAGAAGATCATTGACAAAATTGTAGAGTTCAATCCCGAAGATTTTGAAACGCAGTGGTATCTTGGCAATCTTTTTCTAGCCCAACGAGAATTCCTGCCGGCGATTGAGCATTTTCAGAAGTGTTTGGAACTCAAATCTGACTCTCCAGAAGCCTATTTCAATTTAGGCTATTGCTTCAAAGAGCTGGGAGACTTGGACAAAGCAATTTCAGCCTTCAAAACTGTGATCGAGCTTAAGCCCGAGCTGGCAGAAGCTTATCTGAATTTGGGCTATACCCTTAGGGATCGGGGCAACCTTGATTCAGCAATTGCAACTTTAGAGCAGGCCATTGCGATCAAGCCTGATTTTGCTGAGGCCTATTATAGTTTAGGGTTGGTCCACCGAGGGCTGAGTAAGCTTGACCAGGCAGCGGCCAGCTTAGAGCAGGCGATTGCCATTAGACCAAGTTTTATTGAAGCACATTATCATTTGGGTTTCATTTGCCGGGACAAAGGCGATCTCGATACTGCAATTACTCATTTCGAAAAGGCAATAGAATTCCAGCCAGAATTACCTGAGCTTCATTGCAATCTAGGCCTTGTCCTAAGAGAAAGAGGCCACTTTGGTAGAGCAATTCTGAGCCTGGAAAAGGCAATTGCCTTAAATCCTGAATTGCCTGAAGCGCACTGCAACTTAGGTTTTACTTTTAGAGATATTAATGACCCAAGCCAGTCTATCCTCAGCCTTCGAAGAGCTATTGAGCTACGGCCCAACTTTCCTGAAGCCCACTGCGTTTTAGGTTTGAGCCTACGAGATCAAGGGGCACTCGACAAGGCGATCCATTATCTGCAGCACGCCATTACACTCCAACCCAATCTTCAAGAAGCAGTTTGTGGGCTCAGGGAGATTATCAGCGCCCAGAAAGCAGGCTACTCGTTGAAACTAGAGCAGGGCTATGGAGTTTGGGACCCCTGGCTATTGAAGGATGGGGATGTCTACCGGCTCTTTTATTTGACTGCTAACAGGCAAGTTTTTCCATTCTGGAGTGTTGGTGAAATTGGCTCTGCTGTCTCAACCGATTTAGAAACCTGGCAGTACTTAGGAACTGCCCTGGAACCGAACAGCGAGTTTCCATGGCAAAGTGGCAGAATGCTAGCCGGTAGCGCTTACAAAGAGGATGGAACTTACTATCTCTTTTATTCGGCGGCTCCCCCCAGACCAGATACCCTGCGTGAGGGCATTGGTTTGGCAGTCTCAACTGATGCCATACATTGGCATCGCTCCTCTGATCAACTGATTATGCCAGATTCTCGTTTCTACATCTCGACTTGGCACCCACTCATTCGGGAGGGAATGCATACTCCTTGGCGGGATCCCTATGTCATTCAAGATCCTAATACTGGCAAATATTACTTGTTCATGAGTGCTGCTGGCAGAGGCGACTCCAAATTTAACGGTTGCATCGGCTTGGCGGTGGCCGATAAAATCGACGGTCCCTATGAAGTTTTACCACCCGCAGCCTACCCTGTGATTGATCAGCTTGGCGAGGGAATTTACTATGAAATGGAACGGCCTCAGGTAATCTACAACCACGGTTTGTACTATCTCTTTTTCTCGGTTGGGCCAACCTTTATTAACCCGAAGTGGATTGACAAGGTAGGCATTGATCAGATTACCGGCTCTTCTTTGCACTGCTATGTCTCCGAGCAAATTACAGGGCCTTTTCAACCCATTGCTCCAAAACCAATTGTGAAGGGCAGTGACAAAACTGGCCTCTATGGCACCAATTTCATCCAAGGACCAGACGGCGAATTCTTTGCCTACGGTTGTTACTTCAAGTCCTTCACTCTAGAAGTTTCCCCGCGCTTTCCCGTTCGCTGGCAACCCGATTCCATTGAGATTTTGGTCAGCTAACCTAAGTTGGCTGGGAACCCATAAGGCTTGGGACACAAGCTTTGGAGACAATAGCCCTAAGCTCTGACAAAATGCCATGAAACGACTTTCCCTGTTGCTGAATTTGGTGGTTATTGGTATCACCACAGTGGCTGTTGGTGGCCTACAAGCTGCACGCTTGAGCCAGACCCTTAGAACAACCGATGAAAATCCCCAGCAGGCAGTTGAGCAGGAAAAAATCCGCTTGGCAGCTTTGCATAAAGTGCCGAGCATGGGATTTGACAACCTGATCGCAGACTGGGCATTTTTAGGCTTCTTGCAATACTTCGGTGACGAGCAAGCCCGCCAAGCGACGGGTTATGAGCTGAGCGGAGACTACTTCGACATCATCATCGGACGCGATCCGCAATTTCTGCTGGCTTATTTGTTTGTCTCGACTAGTACATCGATGTATGCAGCGCAGCCTGCCCGGTCGGTTGCGATTCTGAGCCATGGCCTAGAATCGCTCTCACCCGAGGCAACTCCAGAAGCCTATCTAGTCTGGCGTTACAAAGCCATTGACCAACTGCTGTTTCTGGGTGATCGGCAGGGGGGAGCGGCATCCTTTGCGCAGGCGGCTAATTGGGCTGAGCGCTTCGCCCATGATCCAACTGCTGCTGCAGTCTCGCGCCAGACTGCTCAATTTCTGCAAGGGGGTCGTGACTTGCGTGCTGCCCAAATGAGTGCTTGGACTATGGTGCTCACGCAGGCAGTGGATGAGCGGACTGCTGCGATTGCACGACAGCAAATTCTAGACTTGGGTGGCCAGATCAAGCAGAAACCAGATGGTTCGTGGGGGGTGAGTTTGCCGCCCCGTCCTCAATGAGCAACTTGGGAACCTTTAAACAGGGGCAGGTCTGCCGATACCTAGCAACTCAGCTTGAGCCGCAACGACAAAGCGGGCATAGGCTGGAAAATCCTGAAAGGCTTGTGAGGTTGGAAACAACTGGAGCTGCTCAACCAGAACACAGCTATTGAAGTAGAGCGGTAGCGGCACATCGGTCATCCCAGTAGTGTTGCGGTAGCCGAAATAGCCGATATCCCCCAGACCGCGTGCCGAGCGCGTATCGATTGAGCGCAACCATAGCCGCAAATCTCTGATTTGCAGTGAGGCCAAGACCTGCTCGCGATTGTCTTCTGGATAGGCTGCTAGCTCCTGACCATATCGCTTTGGATTACTCCAGGCGCGTAATAGCTTCGCCCCCAATTCCAACTCTGGAGGTACCTGCTCCAGCACCCGTAGGGCCTCTGCCGTCTTGCCGGCGTCGAGCAGTAGCAGGGCATGGGCGGTCGGGTTTAGCCGGTTGAGGTCAATCTCTCCTAAGGGGCGCTGGTTGAACCAACGCAACAGCACCCAGTCCTGGTAAATGGGGTTATAAGTAGCTGCTGCGGCAACTTGCCCACTGCTGGGCGCAGTTGCGTTACGGGCTGGGGGGAGCCCTGCTAGAAACTGCTCATGTAGATTCAAGCTCTGCTCTAGCACCGCTGGGTAGAGGGCTGCCTGAGCCGATGAAGACCAGACTGGCGCAGTCAGAACACCGGGATTAACGAAGCTTTCCAAGGCATAGGCAGCCACGGCTCGTTCTCGCTGCCCGGATGCTAGTTCTGCCTGGCCCAGGTGGTAGTAGGTTAGCGGCGTGAGCGGTTGCAATTGAACCGCACGTGTAAGGCTCTCGACTGCTCGCTTGGGATTTTGGTCGAGAATCAAGCGCCCTAGGTACTCATTAAAGAAAGCATCGTTCGGTGCTGTCTGCACGGCATAGCCCATGTACTGAATGGCAATGCGGTTGAGGTCTTGCTTTAGCGCATCATCGTTGGTGATGCCATTGCGCAGTAGTTGCAGATAGGCAGCTAACTGAAAGTCGTAGTAGGGATCCCAGGGAACGAGCTGTCCGGCCTTTGACCACTGGCTGTAGAAGCCCTGCAAGTCATTGCGCCGAAAGTTCGCGACTGCCTGCTGCCCCAGATACATTGCCTGTGTAACCGGCAACCAGACCAGCAGCATCACTAGCAACCCACCGATCACGACCAAATTGACCAGGCGTTGCCGAGGTTGGGGTATGAATCTGCCGATAGCAGAATCAGCTGGTAAATACTGGCGTCCCAGACTTGCCAACATGACGGTCAGAGCTACCAGCAACGAGCTGATCGGGATATTCTCCAACTGAAAATCAGTGAGGCTGCTGACGATGTAGATTAACAGTCCTCCGCCAATGCCGTAGAGCTGCCAAAGGTCCCTTTGAGCCCGTTCTAAGTTCGCTATCGGGCCCTGGTGCAGTCTTGCCCAAAGCCGCCCCCAGAGGCGCGCGAGGAGGACTATCCACAATAGATAGACCCCAAACCCCAGCAAGCCCAGTTCAGCTAGTAGGTGCACGGGGGTGCAGTGCATCTGCTGCACGTTGCTTGCTGTCTGGCCTGCCTCAATGGGGTGGTAAAGGTCGTAGAGGCGAAAGGTGTTGCCAGGGCCAATGCCAGTGACAGGCGAGGTTTGCCACAGTCGCAAGCCAGTCTGGATGGTGACGAAGCGGAACACAATATTGCCATCTAACCCGCCAGAGAGCGGCGCAGACACCATGCGCTGTGCACGGGGACTGCTGAGAGCAAAGCCAATGGCACCCACTAGCATCAAGCCACTGAAGCCGATGACACGCCAGCGATGCTTGCCACTATGGCTCAGAATGCTCACGAGGGCCGCAGCTACAGCCAAGGCTAGCAGCCCCAAGATGCCGCCCCGCGAGCCAGTCACGATCAGGGCAGTGCCAACCAGTCCACCTCCCGAAAGCCAAGCCCAACGCCAGTGATCGCGACGTTGCACACCCAGGGCTAATACCACGGCCAGCACTAAACCCAGATAGCCAGCAGTCAGATTGTGGTGGCCTAGGGGCATGGGATTGACCAGAGCATCGCCATCCTGCAACGTCTCTCGAATCGGCCACCACAAAATCAAGCTCTCAAGACTGGTCAAGATGCCTAAACCACCCATTAGCTCTAGCAAACGCTGACGTTGGCTACTTGCCCCTGCTCCTGTCTGTGCGCCTATGTCTATTTCTGTCCCCGTCTGTGCTCCTGTCTCTGAACTACTAAACCACTGGTTGAGACTGTAGAGCATGGCCGCATAGCCACAAGCCATGACCACGTACCACACTGCCGGTTGCACATAGGATGCGAACAGCGCCGAGAGGACTAGACTGAGTAGCCCTAAGCCCGCTACCCAATCCAAGCCATTGCCCAATCCGCGCAAGCTCTGCTGAGCCCGGAGTTGCAGCAGCCCCCACAGACCGAAGCTCAAAAAGCCGAGCTGCCAAACTGCAACCCAGGGCCAGCGCACCATTTGGCCGTAGCTGTTAGGCAGTACAGTAAAGAGCACTACCATCAGCAATCCGAAGCCTGCTGCTATTCGCCCCACAGCTGTCCAGGCCACGCCCTGACTGGAGTGAGCTGTAGATTCCACTTGCCTAGAGCTGCCGGTAGGCTCTAGTTCAGAAGGATCAGGGTTCATAATTTGACCTGGGGCAGAAGACCCTCCCAGCGTACCCCGCTGCCCGAGCCAGTCTCAAACCCCAGCTTGAACCGGCCAGAAGATTGAGCACGAATGACGACATGAGTGATTTACCACCAGAACTTCTAGAGAAGATCAGACAACAATTTGAGTTTTCTCCCTATCCCAAAACACCTTTGGAGCAGTCGCCCAAAGACAATGTCAATCTGCTGTTTATCCATAATCTGGTTACTTCCTTTTATTTGAAAGATCAGAGGGTGGTTCAGACCCAAGGCAAATTCATTCTGGATGCAGGTTGTGGCAGTGGCTATAAATCTCTAGTGCTTGCGGTTGCCAATCCAGGAGCAACCATCATCGGCATTGATTTATCAGAAGAATCGGTTGATCTAGCTCGTAAGCGCCTGGAGTACCACGGCTTTGATGACCTGCGATTCCATGCGCTTGCTATCGAGGATTTGCCCCAACTTAATGTGACTTTTGACTACATCAACTGTGACGAGGTTCTTTACCTAACGCCAGATCCAACCACCGCACTTAAGGCGATGGCATCTGTGCTTAGGCCAGGCGGTATCTTGCGGACAAATCTACACAGTTACTACCAAAGAATTCCCTATTTTCGGGCTCAGCAGATTTTCAAGATGATGGGCTTAATGGATGAAAGCCCAAAAGATTTAGAAGCCGAAATAGTTGGGGATATTATGAGAGCTTTGAAAGGCCAGGTTCGAACCAAATTAGAAACTTGGGAAGCTCAGCACGAGGGAGAACAAGGGAAAGCCTCTATTCTCATGAACTATCTACTGCAAGGCGACAAAGGCTACACTGTGCCTGAAATGTTTTCGGCGCTCAAAGCAGCAGACCTGGAATTTCTCAGTATGGTGAACTGGCGGAGCTGGGAAATACTCGAACTGTTTCAAAATCCAAACGAGCTGCCGATGTTACTCGAAATGGGTTTGCCAGACTTAACGGTAGAAGAACGCTTGCAGCTGTTTGATTTGCTGCATCCCGTTCACCGTTTACTGGACTTTTGGTGTGCTCATCCAGGTCAGGCGCAGCAGCCAAGACTGATTCAAGATTGGCAGGCTAGTGATTGGCAAAACGTTCAAGTTCACCTACATCCACAACTCAAAACAGAGAGCTTGCGGCAAGAGCTGAGAGATGCGATTATAACTCAACGCCCTTTTGAGATTAGCAAGTATCTCACCGCTGCAGTGGGGGGGGCTATTTTGCTAGACACTATCTCGGCTAGCTGTATTCTATTGTTGTGGGATGCGCCAGTGGCGTTCCCGAGGCTAGTTGACCATTGGCTTAAGTTGAAACCCCTAGACCTCCTGACTCTGCAACCAACGACAGAAACAGAAGCTCAAATACAGCTCCAGCAGCTCTTAACTCGATTAGAGACTTTTCTCTATGTACTTCTAGAAATACAAAGTTGATCTTTGCATATGCTGATTTGGAGTGCTGATTTGGCGTAGCGCTCTGTTGGACTTTCACAAGCCTACCTCCCCATTTCCGGGCATGCGCAGTACGCCCATCCTGGCAAAATGTTAAGGCAGGGCGAGAGGCTGAACCTTAGGGGAGAAACGGGCCATGTGTGGAATTGTTGGCTACATCGGGACTCGTTCAGCAGACGAAATCTTGCTGGAGGGTTTGCGCAAGCTGGAATACCGGGGCTACGACTCTGCCGGTGTTGCGACTGTTTGGGAGGGCAATCTGCACTGCACCCGCGCCAAGGGCAAGCTTCAAAACCTGCTGGACAAGTTGAGCCAGGACCCGATTACCCATCGAGGTGCTACGGTTGGGATTGGCCATACCCGCTGGGCTACCCACGGTAAGCCAGAAGAGCACAATGCCCATCCCCACACAGATGCTAGTGGTCGCTTGGCTGTAGTGCTCAATGGCATTATTGAGAATTACCATCTGCTGCGGGAAGAACTCAAACAGCGGGGGCACGTATTTCGCTCCGAGACCGACGCTGAAGTCATCCCTCATCTGATCTCCGAATTTCTGCCCGAACACACCCTACTGGAAGCGGTTCGGCTAGCCGTGGCCCAGTTACAGGGGGGCTTTGCCATTGCAGTGATCTCTGCCGATCACCCTGATGAACTAGTGGCGGCGCGGCAGCAAAATCCTTTAGTGGTTGGCTTTGGAGAAGGGGAATTTTTCTTTGCCTCTGATACCCCAGCGCTGGTTGCTTACACTCGCTCGATTTTGCCGTTGGGTAATGGTGAATTAGTTCGACTGACTTACACCGGAGTCGAAGTTTACAACTTCGAAGGGGTCAGACTGCGTAAGCAGCCCCGTACGCTCAACTGGAATCCGATGCTGCTTGAGAAACAAGGTTTCAAGCACTTCATGCTTAAGGAAATTCATGAGCAGCCGGGTGTAGTTCGAGCTTGTTTAGAAGCCTATTTGCCCAATGCCAAACCTGGACAATCTCCCATCGACTTGAGATTTGACACCGACTTCCTAAAAGACATTCAAAACATCCAGATTGTTGCCTGTGGAACCAGTTGGCATGCAGCACTGGTCGGTAAGTATTTGCTGGAGCAACTGGCAGGTGTGCCGACCATGGTTCACTATGCCTCAGAATTTCGCTATGCGCCACCGCCTGTCATTCCTAACACTTTGACGATTGGCGTAACCCAATCTGGCGAAACCGCAGATACATTGGCAGCTTTGCAAAAGGCTAAGCAGCGAGGCGATTCCCTCTTGGGCATCACCAATCGACCCGAAAGCCTTTTGGCTGAGCTGGTACCTTACGTTATCGATATGAAGGCGGGGGTTGAAATTGGGGTTGCGGCTACTAAAACCTTCTTAGCCCAGCTCATTGTCTTCTATCTGCTGGCTTTGGAAATTTCCTATCTGCGTCAGACGCTATCACCTGAGGCTTTAGAAGAAATTATTACCGGTCTGCGCCAGCTACCTGCCCAAATCGAAACGGTTCTGGAGAGCCAGGAACGCTATGTTGAGCAATTAGCGCATCAGTTTGTTGATACCAGAGATTTCATCTATTTGGGCAGGGGCATCAACTATCCGATTGCCCTCGAAGGAGCCCTGAAGCTAAAAGAAATCAGCTACATCCATGCGGAAGGCTATCCCGCTGGCGAAATGAAGCATGGACCCATTGCGTTGTTGGATCAGCATGTACCTGTAGTGACGATTGCTATGCCTGGTTTGGTCTATGAGAAGGTACTTTCTAACGCTCAAGAGGCGAAGGCTCGCGACGCTCGCTTGATCGGGGTGGCTCCACTCAATGATCCGTTGGCAACCGAGATTTTCGACGCTCTATTACCAGTTCCCAATGTCGATGAATTGCTCTCCCCAATTGTGTCGGTAATTCCGCTGCAATTGCTGGCTTATCACATTGCGGCCCATCGCGGTCTAGACGTCGATCAGCCTCGTAACTTGGCCAAATCCGTGACTGTTGAATAGGGCAGATATGGGCCTTTCACGACTGAGTGATCTGCTTGCCTGGAATCTTCTAAAGTGGGGCTGAACCAGCCTCACCAACTGTAGCCCAAAACTGGGATTATTAAGTCCAAACTCACACTTAGCCTCTGAGCCTTTTGAGTTTTTAGCTGGGCTACAAGCCTGTCCAGTAAGATTCAACTTCGACTCCCTAATTCGTTTTCTCTAAGGGATAACTGGCCACCGGTCCAGCTGACCAGTCCCACATTGAGCCGGCATAGTTCTTGGCTTTGTAACCTAAGTCGCTGAGTATTGAGGTGAACCAGCCGGAGCGAATGCCGCCGGTGCAGTAGGCAACGACTTGCGTATCTTGAGTGACCCCTAGTTGCTCTAGTTTGGTAATCATCTGCTCGCGCGGTAGCAATTTGCCATTTTGGTCTAGCAAGTCTTTGTAGTAGATATGCAGTGCGCCTGGAATATGACCGCCGCGCTGCTCACCGTAGGGTGTGGCCCCAGCGTATTCCCGCGCTTCACGAGTGTCGATCACCACTACATTCTGCTGGCCCAATTCAGCTTTGAGCTGAGCCCGATCGATGGTCCAGGCTGTTGTTCGCTCGACCACGAAATCTCCGGGTCGCGGTGCAACGGTTGCCGCTGACCAAGCTGTAGGCACCCCTGCTTTGACTAGTGCCTGATAACCGCCATCGACAAGTACCGCTTTTTGGTGGCCAAGTGTGCGCAGCATCCAAACAACGCGCCCGTCTTCACCCCACCCTCGCGCCGGATCGCCAACCGCAATCACTGGCTTGTCTCTAGAAACGCCAACCGCTTGCAGCTTCTGGGTTAATAGGTGGTCATCGTCAAGCAGCTTGCCTTGGTCAGGGGCATGCGGTTGAGCAAACTGCTTCCAGTTCACTGCAATCGCTCTGGCCAGTGGTTTCTGCAGCTTTAGGCCACCTCGGGCATCCAGCACAGTGGCTCCTTGCGCAATCAACTGCTTGGCTTCGTCAGCGCTGACCACCCACCGGCTGTTAAGCGCCTGTGACTCAACCGCATTGACCTCGGCAACAGAAGCACTGGTCTGGTTAGCAAGAACTGCCTGGGGAGCCCGCTCTCGACTCGCCTGAGCTAGCGCAATGGTCATACTCAGCGCAGCACCCGCTAAGGCTAGAGCAACCAAAACTGCTAACGGGTCGAGACTTAACTTGCTTGCCATCTAATACCAATCTCCCTAAAACTTGCCTAAATTGTGGGGTTAATACGGTTAATTGGTCGGAATATAGTACTTGTATTAGTCTGAGGTGACTGGCTTTGGTATTTGCACCTGTCAGTTATGTGACTCCAGTTCAGGAGCTGAGTATTCTATTGAGGGTAGTCACAGGCAGTCGCTGGCTAGCAGAAGGCAAAGCAACTCGTCGCTTGGTGGCGGCTGGTCTGATCGTGGTTGGCATTGTGGCCTTAGCTTTGGGTTAGCCGGAAGCAATGACCCGATAACCGTATATCAAAATCTGTGAGCTTAAATAGGCTCAAGCGCCTCAATGATTTCAATCACGAATTGAAGTTTGGTTTGATTTAAACCCTGGCCAACAGTGAGATGCTTGTCAACAATCAGCTCAGCTGCGAATATCCCTGGCTCACAGATTACAGAACAAATTTCAGTATGGCTGAACACGCCTTGCAAAGGCAGGTAAGCTCGATTAGCCCAAGTTTTGCGTACTGTATGAACAGCAATAGGGCGTGGAAGTTTGATAGTCTCAAAAGATTGCCTCAGAGCTATAATCTCCTCCGGCTGCTATGGCTAGTTTTAGAGAGTTTAATTTTCTAATTCGGTCCGAATACTGCAAAGGCCAAGTTTTGATCTGGATCAATGTAAACGGAGTTGACGATACTCATGGCTAAACCTGTAATTCTGACCGTGGATGATGACCCAGAAGTATTGCAAGCCATTGCTCGCGATCTGCGGCGTCAGTACGGCGAACGCTTTCGGATCCTGCGGGCTGACTCTGGCACGGCTGCCCTTGAAGTTGTTCAACAACTGAAGTTGCGCAATGAGCCAATATCCCTGTTTTTGGTAGACCAGCGTATGCCCCGCATGAGTGGGGTTGAGTTCCTCGAACAGGCTCTCGCTATCTTTCCACAGGCCAAACGGGCCTTGCTAACCGCTTACGCCGATACGGATGCGGCGATTCGAGCGATCAACACCACTAGAATTGATTACTATCTGCTTAAGCCCTGGGATCCGCCGCAGGAGCGTCTGTATCCAGTTTTGGATGATTTGCTGGATGACTGGCAGGCGGGGTTCCGGCCTCCATTCGAAGGCATTAGGGTTGTTGGCAACCGGTGGTCGCCCCAGTCCCACCAGGTCAAGGATTTTTTGGCCCGCAACCAGGTGCCCTACCAATGGCTAGACATTGAGCTAGAGGCGGAAGCTCAACAGTTGATGGCCTACGCTGAGCCACCTAACCGGCAGGAGCTACCTCTCGTGTTGTTTGCCGATGGCACTCAACTGGTGCAGCCCTCAAATCTGCAAATCGCCGAGAAAATTGGCCTGCGAACTCAGGCCGAACTCCCCTTCTACGACCTAGTAATCGTGGGTGGTGGACCTTCTGGTTTGGCAGCTGCGGTCTACGGCGCGTCAGAAGGGCTGAGCACGGTGATGGTAGAGCGCGAAGCGCCGGGTGGGCAGGCCGGATCAAGCTCTCGCATTGAGAACTATCTAGGGTTTCCGGTGGGTCTAAGCGGTGCAGATCTAGCGCGTCGAGCCGTGGCTCAAGCCCGCCGCTTTGGAGTCGAGATTTTGACCCCCCAAGAAGTGGTTGGTGTGGGCGTGCAGGACCCCTACCGGATCGTCAAGCTCACGGATGGCAGTGAGATTAGCTGTCATGTGCTGCTGGTGGCGACGGGCGTCTCTTACCGCAAGCTGAACGTGCCGGGGATGGAGAAGCTGAGCGGAGCGGGTGTTTATTACGGAGCCGCAATGACTGAGGCGCTGGCCTGCAGCGGCGAGGACGTTTACATCATTGGCGGTGCCAACTCGGCTGGTCAGGCGGCGATGCACTTTGCTAAATATGCCCGTCGCGTGATCATGCTCGTGCGCGGTGAATCGCTCACCAAGAGCATGTCGCAATATCTGATCGATCAGATTGAGTCGACCGAAAATATTGAGGTTCTCACCTATGCCAGCGTGGTCGAAGTCAAAGGCGAGACTCACCTGGAAGCGCTGGTGATTGCCGATGCCAGAACCGGTGAACAACAAACCGTTGATGCCAAATCGTTGTTTATTTTCATCGGGGCCAGTCCTCGCACCGATTGGTTAGATGGCATTGTCGAGCGCGATCCGCAGGGCTTTATTGTGACTGGACCCGATTTGCTGCGTGAGGGCAAACGTCCTCGCGGTTGGCGCCTAGACCGGGATCCTTTCTTGCTGGAAACCAATGTGCCTGGAATTTTCGCCACCGGGGATGTGCGGCATGGCTCAGTCAAACGAGTCGCGTCTGGGGTCGGTGAGGGAGCGATCGCCGTTCAGTTCGTCCACCGCTATCTCAGCAAGGTATAACCATGCTTCACGACCCAAGCCAGGATTTGTTATTTCCTAAACTATCGCCTGAAGAACTTCAGCGTTTGTCTGAGCATGGTCAGGTTGTTGAGTTCAACTCGGGCGATGTTTTGTTTAGCGAAGGCGATCCGCTCTATCAGTTCTATGTCGTTCTAGAAGGGCAGGTGCAGGTTACTAAGCAGGTGGGAGGCGAGGAGCAAACCCTGGTCGTTCATCAACCAGGGGAGTTCACCGGCGAAATCTCGATGATCACCGGCGGGCCTGCTCTCGCCACAGCTCGTTCGCTCGGTTCTAGCCGGGTTCTGGAGATTAAGCCAGATGACTTCAAGCGCGTCTTAGCAGAATGCTCCCAGGGGGCAGCCGTGATTCTGGCGGCGATGGCTGAGCGATCGCGGGACGTTGAGTTGCAACTGCGACAGAAAGAAAAGCTCGCAGCTCTGGGCAAACTCTCCGCTGGACTCGCGCACGAACTCAATAATCCTGCGGCGGCCGGACGCAGAGCGGCTCAGCAGTTGCGTGAGGCTATAAGTAGCGTTCAAGCTCGCTTGCTGAAGGTGTGCGAAGAGCTATTTCCTGATGCCCAACGGCAATTGCTAATCGAGGTGCAACAAGAGGCGATGGCCTACAGCACCAACGCGCCCCGTCTCGATCCCCTCACCCAGAGTGACCGCGAGGATGCTCTCAGTGATTGGCTAGATGAGCATGATATTGGCCGAGGCTGGGAATTAGCGCCGGTTCTGGTTTCAGCAGGTGTCAGTGAGGAGAAATTAACAACGCTCGCCGATCAATTTAGTGCCGAGGCATTAACCGAAGCGCTCAATTGGCTGATCGAAACCTTGACCTTAACCAGCTTAGTCAACGAAGTCGAGCAGAGCACCAGCCGGATCTCGCAGTTGGTCAAAGCCATTAAGTCCTACTCCTACATGGACCAGGCTCCCCTGCAAGAGATCGACATTCACGATGGGCTCGAAAATACCCTCACCATCCTCAATCACAAGCTCAAATACGGCATCACGCTCAAACGTGAGTATGCGCCTAGTTTGCCAACGGTTTGTGCCTATGGTAGTGAGCTGAATCAGGTATGGACAAACCTGCTCGACAATGCGATCTATGCGATGGGTGGTAAGGGCGAGATTACAATTCATACCGCTCTTGAATTAGACCAGGTGGTGGTAGAAATTGCCGACAACGGCCCTGGCATTCCGGTTGATATTCAGTCCCGTATTTTTGATCCATTTTTCACAACCAAAGGGGTGGGAGAAGGCACTGGCTTAGGGCTGGATATTGCCCGTCGCATCGTGGTGAAACGGCATCACGGTGAGCTGAATGTCAATTCCAAACCAGGCCGTACTTGTTTTCAAATTCGGTTGCCCCTACGTCCCCCTAAACACCCTGTCGAAACCTGTACCGTTGATACGCATGAATCAAACTAATCAAGGCGTTAATCGCGGGCTGATTGAGGCTTTAGGTCAGGTGCCTCTGTTTGCCAACATAGCTGAGGAACAGTTGGGCTGGTTAGCTGAGCAGGGTAACGAGATTTGGCTTCAGCCCGGCGAAATTCATCGAGCCGAAGGCGACCCCGCTGATCACGTATTTGTGATGTTTTCCGGTGAGGTACGGATTACGCAGAAGGTGGGTCAGCAAGAACTGGTCTTGGTGACTTACGGCCCAAAAACGCTGTTTGGTGAATTGCCGATTCTCACGGGAACTCCCTATTATTGGGCGGGCGGACGTGCCGTTAGTGAATGCCACATTCTTGAGCTGCCCCAAGCCGCTTTTTGGCAAATGTTGGCGATGATGCCCACAGTCGCCACTAGTATTTTGCGCACGATGGCCGAACGTGTGCAGGAGCTACAGGCTAGGGCACAACAGCGTGGCACCTTGATTGAATTGGGCAGTGTTGCCGCAGGCCTGGCCCACGAACTCAACCAGCCAATTGCAGCAGTGACGCGCGATGTCCAGGGTTTGCATGACCTGTTTCAGACGTTACCCGCGCTGACACTCAAGCTTGATCCGGCCTCTCTGCTAGCTGCCCCAGATTCAGCTCCAACCCCAGATCCAACTCAATCCTCCCCTCAGGCTGGACCCGTGCAAGCGGGCCTAGAGCTACTGGACGAGATCGAGCAAAGTTCAGCCCGTATTTCGGAGTTAGTCAGCGTGATGAAGGCTTACTCCTTTATGGACTTAGCCCCCTTGCAAGAAGTGGATGTGCACGAGGGGCTTGAGAATACGCTCATTGTCCTGAGGCACAAGCTTAAGGCAGGGGTCGTCATCCGCCGCAACTACGACCGCAGCTTGCCCAAGATCTGTGCTTACGGTAGCGAGCTGAACCAAGTCTGGACTCATTTGCTTGACACTGCCATCGATGCCTTGGCTCCACACGGCCAACTCGACATTCGCACTTGGCGCGAACAGGATCAAGTGCTGATCGAGATCGCTCACGATGGTGCCGAGATCCCTGCCGAGATTCAGCAAGGTCTGTTTGAGCCAGGCTTTAGCAGCAAAGGGGTCGCTCAAGGCAAAGGCTTGGGATTGGTGACCAGCTATCGCACAGTTGCAGGTAAGCACCAGGGCGATCTCCGAGTGGCTTCTCAACCCGGGCATACCCTCTTTCAGGTGCGCTTGCCCATTGGTCAACTCAAGAACGATCAGTCTCAAAACGGTTAGCCCTTCAACTAGAGGCAATCATGCTTGATGCTTTACGCCGGGTTTCACTGTTTACGGATACTCCTGACACCGAGTTGCAGTGGTTATTGGACCAGGGCACCGAGATCCAGCTCTATGCTGGCGAACAGCTATTTGCCGAGGGGAAGCCTGCCACTGGCTGGTACGTGTTGCTTGAGGGCGAAGTCCGCATTACCAAGAAGCTGGCTGACCAGGGGCAGGAAGCGCTTTTGAACCGCTTTCAGTCTGGAGCCTTTCTGGGGGAAGTGCCGATTCTACTAGGTAGCCCCTACCTAGCTAGTGCCTATGCCTTGGTTCCCAGTCGGTTGCTGCGATTGGAGCAAGACTGCTTCTGGTACATGGTCACTAACTGCCCAGCGACCTCTCAGGGCGTTCTCAAGGCGATGGCTGAGCGGTTGCAGGTTGTGCAATCGGTGTCCGACCAGCAACACAAGCTGATCTCCCTGGGCACCTTGGCGGCGGGGCTAGCTCACGAACTGAACAATCCTGCCGCGGCGCTGAGCCGTACTGCCAGACACTTGCGGGAGTTGTTACAGAACTTACCCGCCCTGGCGCTCCAGCTCCAGCAGCAGTGGAACTGTACGCAGCTGGAACTGCTCAGTCACTTGCAGCACCAAGCTCTGCAGCAGGCAACCACGGCACCTGCGCTCGACTCGCTCGTCCAATGTGACCTAGAGGATGGCATCAGCGACTGGTTGGAAGCTCATGATATTGCCAACGCCTGGCAACTGGCCCCTACCTTGGTTGGAGCCGGCCTGACTACCGAATGGCTGGATACAGTAGTGGCCCAGGTTGGGGCTGATTGTCTAAACGAGGGGCTGATTTGGTTGGATGCCCTGCTCACTGGGGTTGGACTTTTAGCTGAGTTGAAGCAGGCCTCCAGCCGCATTGCCAGTTTGGTTCAGGCGATCCAAGCCAACTCTGCTCTAGAGCAGGCTCCCCTACAAGCTGTGGATGTGCATGAGGGGCTTGAAAGTTCACTAACCATCCTCCGCCACAAGCTCAAAGCAGGGGTACTGATCAAGCGAGAGTACGGCCCAACTTTACCGTTGATTTGGGCCTATAGTAACGAACTCAATCAGGTTTGGACCAACCTGATTGACAACGCCATTGATGCAGTGAGTCCCCAAGGCCAAATTTGGGTGCGTACCAGCTGCGAACATGACCAGATTCTGGTGGAGATTGCTGACAATGGGCCAGGCATGACACCTGAGATCCAGCAACGTATTTTTGAACCATTTTTTACAACCAAGGGGGTTGGCGAAGGGACAGGATTGGGCTTGGATTCAACCTATCGAACTGTGGTGGGCAGGCATCAAGGCGACATCCAGGTTTTCTCTCAGCCCGGAGACACCCGCTTTCAAGTGCGGCTGCCCATTTGCCCATCAACCCCTCCGACGTGGCCGGTTTCTGAACCGGTCCTAACTGAGGCTTAGTCCTTATTTGGTTCCAAATAGGCGATCGCCTGCATCGCCCAAGCCAGGGATGATATAGCCATGTTCATCCAAACGTTCATCGACCGCAGCCGTGTAAATTGGCACATCTGGATGCTCGGACTGGAAGTGAGCAATTCCTTCCGGCGCTGCCAGTAAACAGACAAATTTGATCGAGCCTAATGTCGCTTCTCTGAGGCGGTGCACTGCTGCCACGGCAGTATTGCCCGTTGCCAACATTGGATCAACCACCAGCACTTCTCGCTCAGCAATATCCTGAGGCAATTTGAAGTAATACTCAATTGCAATATGGGTTTTGGGATCGCGGTACAGCCCAATATGTCCAACCCGCGCTGAAGGGATGAGCTGCAACATGCCTTCTAAAATTCCTTGACCGGCTCGCATAATCGAGACAATGACCATTTTTTTACCCGCCACAACCGGCGACTGGGTGGGTCCCATCGGCGTTATGATTGCTTCCTGTTTAAGAGGTAGTTCGCGGGTTACTTCATAGGCCAGCAACATACTAATCTCGTGTACCAGTGACCGAAATTTAGCAGTACTAGTTTCTTGCCGACGCATCAAGGTGAGTTTGTGCTGCACCAAGGGATGATCAATGATCGTGACTGCTGCACCCATAAATCGTTTCTCAGCTCAACTAAAGTTTCTATCTGTTTGTGCAAGCTTCAAGCCTGAAGTAAGGCCCAGAATATAGCCCGAAATATGAGTTTAAAATCAGAGCAAACTTTGGGCTTAACGCAAGTCTCAATCAGGCTTGAAATCTAGACTCAAAATCCAGGCCAAAACACGGATTCAGAATACAGTGCCATCGCTTTGCAGGCGGATCGGTGGTTCGCCACCGGCTCGACGTTCGGCAGCAATTTTGCGTCCTGCACTCCAGGTGCCCCCTTCTAATACCTTGGCTAGCGGTAACTCCGTTGCCGTAAGGCCCAATTGCTTGCGGATCGACTCAGCAATGGCATCCAGCAGGCTAATCGTCAGGGCTCGCCATTCGACAATGACGGTTGAACCCGGCAGATGGCTGGTTTCGGTAACCGATGCCTGTTTGGCCCGTAACAGCCCCAGGTCTAGGCAGAGCCCGCCATTGCGGTACTCCGCTAGACCCGTTAGCGCATCCAGACCAGTCACGGTCAGTCCAGCATCTTGCAGAGGCTCAAGTAGGGAGTAGGTTAACCACTGGGAGAGCTTGTGGAAGGGCACGAGGTCGCCGCCGTCAGATTCTTGTCCTTGTGCTGTTGTCGATGTTGCCAGGGCTGGGTGAGGCCAGACATCACCTAGATTGACTCCTGCTAGGCTGGCTCGGCCCGGCCAGATAGGGCCAAAGCCCTCCAGCACCGCTTGCAGCACCGTACTTGCCTCGAGCTGCCCTGCCTGGGATTGGGTCAGCAGATAGTCGAAGAGCGCCCCAGGCCGAGGTTCTGCAAACAGCTGAGGATTCATTTCGACAGCCTGCCCCAAACGTTGCAGAAGCTGCTGACGGCCATCTACACCCACCAACGGATTGCCGGCTCCAACTTGCAAGCCCTGTGCCAAATCAGCCTCAGTGAGTGTTTGTAGCTCCCTGGCATCAGCTCGCCAGGGTTGTTCCGGCTGGGCTGAGAAAGTGCCTTGACAAAATAAATGAAAACTGGCGACCGCTAAGCCTTCTGATCGCCTATAAACCTGACCGGTGCTTGCTTCTTGATACTGCCATTGAGGACCAGAACCGGCATCTAGTAAAACGCTAGTAATCACCAGATCAAACTTGGCTCGGGCTCGTTCTACGACAGACAAACTATTGAACCAATCGTCTAACTGTGCCAGACGAGGTACATGACCCGCATCAAAATGTCGCCAACGGCTGTGAAAAGGAATTTGTAAGTCAGGGTACTGCGCCCGCATCACCTGAAGCACGTAATCTGCAACCTGATCCAATTGGCTCAAGTCGCAGACGAAATGCTCCAGTTGATCATTGCAAGCGAGTGCAAAGAGTTGCCCGCAGCGCTCTCGAATTGCGCTAGGCGATTGCAAGTAGGCAATCGCCCGCGCCTGGTCATCTCTGAGTTCAGTCGTCAATCTGTCAGCCCGCGTCCCTTTACTTGCGCTAAAACTTCAGTCTCCAGCACTTCACCTGCGGTGTAGTAGCCAGCCGCCTTTTTGGCCTCAATTTCCACCCGAGCATCCGGTGGAATCAGCTCCTCAGGAATGGCAACCCGCTCGATAATTTCGATCCCCGATTCGGTGATTGCCCGATATTTCATATCGCTCATTGAGACAAAGCGATCGATCCGAGTAATACCTAACCAATGCAAGACATCTGGCATCAGTTCTTGAAAACGCATATCTTGAACCCCGGCAACGCACTCAGTCCGCGCAAAGTAGGCATCGGCCCGGTCTCCTCCTTCCTGCCGTTTGCGAGCGTTGTAGACCAAGAACTTGGTAACCTCGCCTAAGGCTCGCCCTTCTTTGCGTGAGTAGACAATGACGCCAGCACCACCTTCTTGGGCCGTTTCCACACAAGCTTCAATGCCGTGCGCTAAGTAGGGACGACAAGTACAAATGTCTGAGCCAAATACATCGGAGCCATTGCATTCATCATGCACACGAACTGCTAGTGGCAAGTTGGGATCCGTAAGCGCCTGCAAGTTGCCAATCAGATAAACCGTTAGCCCACCAATTGGTGGCAGAAATACTTCTAAATCTGAACGGGTCACCAGTTCAGGAAACATCCCCCCCGTTTGCTCAAATAAAGTTCGGCGTAGAACGCTTTCCTCAACATGGAAACGCTTGGCAATTCCTGGCAGATACCAGACTGGTTCAATGGCTGCTTTGGTAACGACTAAATCACCGCCTAATTTAAGCAGCTTGCCATCTACTTTCAGGCGACCTTTCGCTACAGCATCTTGAAGCTCGGGCATATTAATGTGAGCTTTGGTTACGGCAATCGTGGGGCGAATATCATAGCCCTGCTCGTAAAATGAGGCATAAGTCTCACCGACCATTGCCCCAAATGGATCCATTGAGACAATTTTCTCTGGATCCCCCCAGGCTGGGTGAGGTCCAATAATTTCGGCTGGCGCTGTATTGGTGAGGTCAGCTCGATGACTAGACTGAAGCACACCGCTGGCAATTGCCAAAGCCCGATAGAGTGAATAGGAACCAGAATGAGTTCCTATGGCATTACGCTGCGCCTGATTGGTTAACGTAGCGATAATGGGGCCCCGCTGTAGCGGGTCAGGGTTGCCCCACTCAATCGGAATCGGCCTAGGGCCAAATTTGCCTGGGTGCGATGTTAAGACAATGTGCCTACGTCCTAGAGGTTGATCTTGCATGGAATGAGCACCCCAAAATCGCTAGAAAGCACCTTTTTCGATTCACAGTATTGTCGATATAGCCCTAGTTAGCTGTCTTTCGGGCTACCGGCAGTCATCTTTCCACCAGGGCCTAGTCAGTCTGGCTAAAACCCTTGAGAAGGTCATCATACTCGGCATTTGAACCTCTCTGAAATCAAATGCCTTTTGGAGATTAAAGATTTGCTGAGTGTTGCCTATAGCGATCACTTAGGTAGATTTGCTTTAGGCAGATTTAGCTGGGGCAAATTTGGCTTAGGCAGGTGCAGGGGGCATTTCTGTCAACCCAGCCCGATTGAACCTAAAACTGGCTCTCAGTCTCAGGGCAGCTCCCCCACTGGTTTAACTAAACTGAGCTCTAAACTGAGTTAGCGTAACTGCGAATGCAATTGAGCAGCCGCTTGACGCACGGGTTCCAGCAGCGTCAAGGGAACTTTCAACATATTGAGCTGGCTGCGGTCTGTGTCTTTGCGGTTCTGGCTGGGTCCGTGATAGTCGCTGCCGCCAGTCATCAACAAACCGTACTGCGCACACAGCCGCTCCAGTTTATGGCTCTCGCTGGGCGAATGATGGGGGTGATAGACTTCAACTCCCATCAGCCCCACAGCGACTAGCTCAGGCAGTACAGCCTCAACGTCGCCGCCTCGAAACAAGTAGGGATGTGCCCAGACCGGCACTGCTCCACAGGACCGCAACAGAGCAATGCCCTGATCACTGCCAAATTTTTCGTAGTGCACGTAGGCCGGTTTGTCCTCTCCCAGCCAACGGTCAAAAGCTTCGCGGCTGGACTGAACATGCCCTGCCTGCACCAAGGCACTGGCGATGTGTGGGCGTCCGGGAGCCATACCTGGCCCCATCGTGGGCAACTGAATGGGATAACCTAACTCTGCCAGCTTCCTGGCTATTTCCTGTGCCCGGCGTTTACGCCCTGCAAGGCGCTCTGCCAGGGGGTCCTGCAACAGATCCCGGTTGGGATAAAACCCTAAAATGTGCAAAGAACGTCCCCGATGGACGGTGCTCAACTCCAGCCCCGGTACAATCTCAAGGTCGTATGCCTGGGCTGTGGCCAAGGCTTCATCCCAGCCAGCCAGCGTGTCGTGGTCGGTAATCGCTAGGGCCCGGACGCCAGCTCCAACTGCGGCTTGAACCAGTTCACTGGGAGTTAGGGTTCCGTCAGAGCAAGTGGTGTGACAGTGAAGTTCTAACATTGGGTTCTATTTTATTGTTTTCAGTAGTGAGCAGATTGATGACGCAGCTTGAGTCGTCAGATTGCGCATAGGATCTTAGGATCTTAAGTAGAAACCCCCAGTGGAACTGGGTCAGGGAAGTTCACAAATCTCTGCTGTAAACCGTTCGTTGCGACCCGATTCCAGCTTGAGCCTGGACTAAGATGTGTCCATGAGTTGGGTCAGACGATAGCCGCGCATGTCTCAAACCACAGTTCAGGCCGCCCTGCAAGTCCAGACCGAATTCCAGCACGATGTCGAACTGCGGAAGGTCTCTAAGGTCTTCAATGGAGAAACCGCCGTCAGAGGAATTGATCTAGATATCCGCAAGGGTGAATTCTTCAGTATCTTGGGGCCTTCTGGCTGTGGTAAGACCACAACATTAAGATTGATTGCTGGCTTTGAGGAGCCCTCTGCTGGTGAGGTTTACATCCGCAACCAGTTAATGACCCGGGTGCCAGCCTACCGCCGTCCAGTGAACACGGTGTTTCAGAACTACGCCCTGTTCGGTCACATGAGTGTGTGGGACAACGTCGCTTTCGGTCTGCGCATTAAGGGGCTGGGACGGGCTGAGATTCAGGACCGGGTGCGGGATGCGCTCAAGCTGGTCAAGATGGAATCTTTCGCCAGCCGCTCCCCCGCTCAGCTGTCTGGAGGGCAACAACAACGGGTCGCTCTGGCGCGGGCTTTAGTCAATCGCCCAACTGTTGTCCTGCTGGATGAACCTTTGGGGGCCTTAGATCTGAAGCTGCGCAAGCAGATGCAGGTAGAGCTATCCAACTTGCAGGATGATTTAGGCATCACCTTTGTCATGGTGACTCACGACCAGGAAGAAGCGCTGAGCATCTCCTGTCGGATCGCGGTGATGAACGCTGGGCGGATCGAGCAGATCGGCACCCCATCCGAGATCTACGAGAAACCCTGCACGCCTTTTGTGGCTGACTTTATTGGCGATACTAATCTGGTTCAGGGCAGAGTCAGTGGTCACGAGACTGGAATTCTCACAATTACCTCTGACAGTGGTTTAACCCTCCGAGTCCAAGCACCGGAAGAGCCCCTAACTAGCTCTCAAGCAGTCGTCAGTACTCGTCCTGAGAAAATTCAAGTTAGCTCAGAACCAGTTCTGGATAGTGAAAACTGTCTTGCAGGGACCCTAAATAACATTTTGTATTTAGGCACCCATATTCAATACATTGTGGACTTAAGCACAGGCGACCGCATGACGGTTCTGCAACCCAATGCTTTAAAGGTTGATGCCATTGAGTATGGCAGTAAGGTGTATGTCCACTGGTCTTGTCGCGATAGTCTAGCTCTAGATGGCTAGCTTAGATAGCTTTAGTCAGGGTTAGCCGGACCGACAACCTTATACGTATTGCAGGGTTTACCAGCCTGCAATGGTTGTAGTTGATATCGTGATACCAGGGCTTTTCCAATGCTAGGGGCGCAGGTTACAACGACTTCGTTTTGTGTGAGCGCTTGATCAGGAGAGACCAGGCCGATCGAGTAGCCATTAAGGTTTGCGGCTTTTGTGTAGAACTGTAAATGATTGGTATGTGAGTCATCCACTACAGAAAAATGAGTGAGTTGCGGCTGAGTCTTTCGCAGCTGTCTGAAGTAATAACCATATTGAAGCTCGGGCGGATCTTGGGGTCTGTTGTAGGTATAGGTTCCCTGAATCTTGCGCAATATTCTTGCTGAGGGCAGCAGCAAGATTGAGGCGACTAGTAAGCCGGAGATGAGCTGACGCTTGGAGAAGTCGTTAACTCGGTAATATTCCAGCAGTAGCCGACTAGCCTCAGCGATGCCCAAACCAATGACTAGAGCGGCAATCGGGTACTGGGGAGCGCTGTACCAAACGATTTTTGTCTTGGATAGGGAGATGATTGAATAGTGACAGACTAGATAAAAAAGACTGAAAGCACCAAACTGTCTGAATAATCGATTGTTGCTGTACTGTGTCAGCAGAAAGCAGATGGGTAGTAAATAAAGCCACGGTATAAACAGGTCGGTCATACGCCGCAGGTAGAACCAGAAGCCACCGCCCCGATTGCCCTCCAGTGTATTGAGGTATCTTCCGGCTAGCTCATTCTCAGAAATTGCTTTTAAGTAGCCTGGATTATGAATCTCCCTAAGCACATAGTAGCCCAGGGCAAAAAGTAAAAAGAGAACAATCGAGCGATAGAACTGAGGTGAAAAGAGTAACTCTCTCAGCTTGCGACGATAGAGCGTGTAGACAAAAAGACCAGGAAGGGGTAGCAAACCAGCGATGCCTTTGGTCCAAACTGCCAATATTAAGGTGATGGTTACTGCCCAGAGGTAAATTCCTTTTTTTGAGTTATTGGTGTTTAAACAGACAAAATAAGCTAGTGAATAAACCGTTATCCAAAGAATAAGGACTGCGTCATAGTCTCCAGTCCTTGCGACATGCTCCGCGATAAATCCGTAAGTTGTCATCAGAACAAAGCCACTGACTAAAGCTGCTTGAAGGCTTTGCAAATAGACTTTCGAGAAGAGAAATAGTATGACTGTGGTTGCCATGGCACAGACCGCCGCGGGTAAACGCACCGCTAGCTCGTTGTAGCCAAACAGTTTCATGCAGCCGGCCATCAGCCATACCAAAAGCGGAGGCTTCGTTCCCCAGAGGTCGGGTTGATCACCAAAGTAAGTGACTAGGAGGTTGCCATTGAGCGTCATTTCTAGGGCATTGACCGCTCTTCTAGCCTCATCATATTTCCTTAGAGAGATGGCATCGAGCCGCCAAAAGAATACAAAAACACAGAATAGTAGAAGTATTAGAAAGCTGATTAAAGCTCGATAGCGTAGCAATGCCTCAAACGCAGTTTGACGTGGCACGGCCCGACTTCTAGGTTGAGTTGCACTTTGGACCATCAGTTCAATTAAGTAATTCCTTTGCCAAAGTTGGGCTGAGGCCAGCCACCTAATTCAGTGACTAGCCGCAACCAACTATTGCAAAAGTGATCTCTAAGGTTTCTTATTAATTAAACCCTGCCAGGCACTATGGTATCTATCTGAGGGCAGTCTTATCCTAGTTTTTTCTAGTTGATGTATTAATCGAAACTGCATTTAGAATCAGGGGTTTAGGATCATTCCAACTAACCGAGATCAAACTAAGATGACCAGCTCAAACCAGATTAAAGTTCTATCTGCTTCCCCTGAGTGGTGAAGCGAACCTGAGCAATGTTCCAGTCAGGATTAGCGGTCAGTGTCTTCTGAATTGCCCCAAATAAGGCAAATTGCTCACAACTTGAGAGCGATTCAAACGTGCGTTTAGCCCCGGAGGTCAGGCGCAGATCGACGGTGGCAGTGCGGGCAGCCTTATTGACGTTGACGCGATAGCCAGCCAGATCAAAGCCTGCGCTACTCTGAGTTTGAATTACCTCACCAACGGCAGCCTGGATCGGAGTTTTCGCGGAAACTTCTGCCTGCTTGGGCACAAGTTTCTGGCATTGATTGTCCGCCACATAGAGCGTGACCGGACGGGTTTTTCCCGTATCACCAGTTATTGCACGAGCGGATCCAGTTGCCGTCGGAGTGGTACTAGCCGCAGGACTTTGGGCAGTTGGAGATTCGCTGGGCACAGCAGGCGTAGCTGGAGCCTCAAAACTGGCCTCCGGGTCGGGGGGAGCACTCCGACAACTGTTTAGAGCTAAACCTAGAGCCAGCACTAAAGGTATCAGCCTGCTATTCACGAGCTTAATATTCATGAGACTTCTCGCACCCTCCATATTCCTTCAATTCTCGCCTTGGCTAGCTTCTGGGACTACCCCAGGTGTAGGGTTACCGAGTCGCACCAGTAGGGGCAGACGCTGGCTTCCTGGTGAGAACTCACTAGTCTTCTGGTGGTTAAGCACAAACAGAAATAGAACTGAATTTAAACAACTCTCTAGCTTGTCTGTAAATTTACGCACGCTTTATCAAGTCTTCAAAATAAAATGTGCCTGAAACTACACTTCCTCGCTCCTGCGCCGCTTACCTTACTGAAGGCAATTTCCGTGGCTGTGTAGTGTGGCGGTGAAAGCTCTTTCCAAGAATGTTCTTAACGCATTCGAAGCCAGAATATCTTGCGCCACAATGCTTTGTGCCGAAGTACTTGCATAAGCATTCAAAATTCCTGCTGATCCGCCCGTTTAGGCTCGCTTTATGGGCTGAGTATTACCGGATCTTGCTGGTAATGTAATAGATCGGGATCAGGGTTAAGAGATGGATGAGACTATTTATGACTAAGCAAAAAATCAAACCAAAAGTTAAACCAGATGACGTGGCAAAACCAATCTCTAAACCCAGCAACAATAATAAACGTATACAACAGGTTGGCCTAACTGCACTCACAGTTACCCTAGGGGCCCTCAACGTTTTTAACGCGTTACCCGCTTGGGCAGGTTCGTTAGTGCTAGTGGGTGGAAACTTGCAATACCCAGCAACTGGAGATCCAGAGGGTATCTCTATCTATCAAAAAGTTATCGACTTAGCTGGTGGTACCAACAACGCCAAACTTGGCATTTTTACTACGGCCTCCTCTAGTGGTGAGAGTGCTGCCAGTAATGCGGATCTCTGGATCGAGGACTTTAATGAGTTAGGAATTACTGATGTTGAGTGGATTCCCATTCACATTGACAATTGCGCTTCTGCTCGCAATGATCCTGCGCTAGTAGCCCAGATTGGCACCCGTAATGGTTTCTTCTTTGGCGGTGGCGACCAGTCTTACATTACTCAGTGCTTGTTTGACGAAAATGCTGCTCAAGGTAAGCGTATGGCCAGTCCAGTTTTCGAAGCTTTGAGCAAGCAATTCGATGCTGGTGCTGTTATTGCTGGGACCAGTGCTGGCACAGCCGTGCAAACCAGTTCGCCCATGATTACCGAAGGCGAGAGCTACGAGGCCTTGGTGAATGGCTCCACCGCTCTGATTGGCACCCCTCCTCTAGTCCGCGATCTGTATTACAACCCTTTAGGCGGTCTGGGCTTCTTTGAGTACGGGCTTACCGACTCGCACTTCAGCGAGCGGGGACGGCAAGGGCGCACCATTCGTCTCGCCTCAGATTTAGGGATACCAACTGTCTATGGGGTTGATGAAAACACGGCTCTAGTCGTCACCGATCCCAGCACCCCAGAAGTGCAGATGGAAGTCATCGGCCAGGGCGGCGTTTTTATTAGTGACTTGACGGGCGCCACGGTCGACACCAGCAGCGATTACTGGTCAATTTCAGGCGTCAGTGCAACTTACTTAACCGAAGGAGACCAATACAATCCCCTAAGTGGAACAGCAACCTTTGCTCCTTGGAAAACAGCAATCAGTAATCAAGACTGTGGCCGTCTGCCTCTCACTCAGGATATCTTCAGTAGCCTGACCCCTGAACCGCCACTTGACCAGGAACGGGCCAATCCTCGTGCTCTGACAGATACCGCCATTCGTCTCTTCAACAGTTGTGCGACCAGTGCCAAGGGACAGAGCTACGAAACAGATCCGATTCCTTACATCGTTACACTGACCGAAAGTGCGGAGGCAGGATCCCAAGGTTTTGTTGGCACCAATGAGCGAGGCACCCAAAAAACCTCCTTCGAGAATCTGCTGATCACCATCGGTCCCAAAACGCGACCCGTGCCTGAGCCGGAAGTCGGGTTTGGTCTGCTTGGCTTGGCTATTTTGAGTGCCGTTTCCCAACTGAAGCGGAATCTTGAGCAATAGGCTTTGCCAGCCAAAAAAGAAACCCCCGTGAAACGAGAGTTTGAGGTATCTGAGGTAAAAGATATGGCTCAACCTTAGCGCCAAGGGCTAAGTGAACAATCTGAAACAATCTTGTAGCTCTTGGTCAGAGCCTTTTCGGGAGAAAGCATTCGGGCAATAAGCTGAGATTGGCTCAGGAACTTTCAGCCCGAATGCTTTCTCCTTAGGTGGGAATCCCAGACCCTAAAACTGACCCCAACTCTAAAACTGAGTAGGGATATCTTTAACCGGCTGAGCCACTTCCGCAGTTGCACTGGCGTGCAAGTAGGGACTGCGCTCAACTGAGGTGTTGGCCAGGGTGAATAGGGGGTTGGAGAGAATACCAGCCAGGGTGGTAATCACTACGGAAAGGATTAGGCTGACCTGCAAAGGTCGCATGCCCGCTACATCCCAATTAATAGCCGGGTAGTTTTTCACCGATTCCGACATTTCCTGCGGTTCTTTGACCACCATCATCCGAATGACCCGGATGTAGTAGTAAATCGAAATCACAGTCGTGAGCAGGCCCACTAACACCAGCCCATAAGCTCCCGACTGCCAACCGGCCCAGAACAGATACAGCTTGCCAAAAAAGCCCGCCAGTGGTGGAATACCGCCCAGGGACAGCAGGCAAATGCTCAAGCCCAGGGTCAGCAATGGGTCTTTCTGATAGAGGCCCGAATACTCACTGATCTGGTCGGTGCCCGTGCGCAGCGAGAACAGGATCACGCAGGTGAAGGCGCCCAGGTTCATGAACAGGTAGACCAGCAGATAAAAAACCATACTGGCGTAGCCCGCATCGCTGCCCACCACCAGACCAATCATTACGAAGCCAGCTTGCCCAATTGAGGAGTAAGCCAGCAGGCGCTTCATGCTAGTTTGCGCTACCGCCACCACATTACCTAGCACCATGCTCAGGAGGGCCAGCACCGTGAACACGTACTGCCACTGGTCGCTTAAAGCTGGAAAGCCAACAGCCATGAAGCGAATCGCCAGGGCAAAGCCAGCTGCCTTAGACCCAACTGATAAGAAGGCCACAACTGGTGTAGGTGAGCCCTCATACACGTCCGGCGTCCACTGGTGAAAGGGTACTGCCGCCAGCTTGAAGCAGATCCCCGCAATCACGAATACCAACGCCATCAGGAGCCCCAGGGCATTACCCGTGCCGTCTGAAAGACCCTCTGCTGTCGTCACTGCAATTTCGCTCAAGCGTGTCTGACCGCCGGAGAGCCCGTACAGTAGAGACATCCCGTACAGAAATACTGCTGTGCTCGAAGCGCCGATCAGCAGATACTTCAGCGCCGCCTCATTGGAGCGAGGGTCACGCTTCATGTAGCCCGTGAGCAGGTAAGAGGAAATACTGAGCGTCTCCAAAGCGATGAAGATCAGTACCAGCTCCTCAGAACCAGACAGCAACATGCCGCCCATGGTTGCCGTCATTAGAATCGCCAGAAACTCGGCTACCGAGGTTCCTGACTGCTCCACGTAGCGAATCGACATGGGCACCGTCACCGCTGCCGATAGCGCTACAATGCCCCGGAAGACCAGACTGAGAGCATCGCTGTTGAAGCTGCCTAGGAAAGCAACGGTATTAGTTGCGTCCCACTGGTAGTACAGAGCGACCACTGCGCCCAGCAGGCCAGCAATCGAAAGGTAGGGAGTCCAACGATTGGATGCACGACCGCCGATCAGATCGCCCAACAGAACCACCAGCAGGGTCACGGTCACGATCCCTTCGGGCAAGATCGTTCCAGCATTGAGCTGGGCTGTAAGATTTGCAAAATCCATAGAGTCAAGGGAGAAATCAAACGGCAGGAAAAGCCCAGTCGGCAGAGTTCCGGTGAACCTGTCTAGCCTCTGGTAAGGCAAAGTGAGCTGGGTGCTCTAGGCTGAATTTTACTCCGCATTTCCGCCCAGACTGGAACTTTACTTTCAGGTCTGCTCCTAAGAATCTCTTTAACGTATGTGTTGATTCGCTATAAGAGGAGGAAGAGTAATGTAGAACTGCTTGACTCAGCAGGACCTGTCCCCAGATCCCGTTACCTCAGTCTCAGCTCCAAGCAGCCTTTCTAGCTGCCCGGGTGCTCTCAGAACGCTCAGCCTTCCTCGAACCGTCTTCTCTCGAACCGTCCATGTCAACTCTGGTTATCGTTGAATCGCCCACAAAGGCACGCACTATCCGCAATTTCCTGCCTGCTGGCTATCGGGTGGAAGCCTCGATGGGTCATGTGCGGGACCTACCGGGAGATGCCAGTGAAATTCCAAGCGCTGTCAAAGGCGAAGATTGGGCTCGCTTGGGCGTGAATGTCGCTCACGGCTTCGAGCCACTTTATGTGGTCCCGAAGGAAAAGAAAAAAGTTGTTAAGGAACTCAAGGATGCGCTCAAGGCAGCCGACGAGTTAGTTCTGGCAACGGACGAAGACCGTGAAGGCGAGAGCATTTCCTGGCACCTGCTGCAACTGCTCAACCCCAAGGTGCCGGTCAAGCGCATGGTGTTTCACGAGATCACCGAAGAGGCGATTCACCGAGCCCTAAATAACTGCCGTAGCGTAGACGACCGACTAGTTCGAGCGCAGGAAACGCGGCGGGTTCTCGACCGCTTGGTAGGCTACACGCTCTCCCCCCTACTGTGGAAGAAAATCGCTTGGGGCTTATCGGCTGGACGAGTGCAGTCGGTAGCTGTACGCCTGCTAGTCCAACGCGAACGAGAGCGGCGTGCCTTCAGAACTGGTAGCTATTGGGATCTCAAAGCTAACCTCAGCCACAGCAAGAGCCGCTTTGACGCTCAGTTGACCACGCTAGGTGGAGTTAAGGTCGCTACTGGCCGCGATTTCGATGAAGCTACAGGGCAAATCATCGCCGGTCGTCAGGTAGTGCTGCTGGATGAAGCGCAAGCTCAGTCCCTGCGTGAGCGCCTACTCAGTCAAACCTGGACAGTCAGCACTAAAGAAGAGAAACCTAACACTCGCAAGCCCTCGCCGCCCTTCACCACCTCCACCTTGCAGCAGGAGTCTAACCGCAAACTGCGGTTGAGCGCTCGCGACACCATGCGCGTCGCTCAGAGCCTCTACGAGCAGGGCTACATCACCTACATGCGGACGGACTCGGTCCATCTGTCGGAGCAGGCAATCACAGCGGCACGTAACTGCGTGGAGCAGATGTACGGCGCCAACTATCTCAGTCCTAGTCCCCGTCAGTACACGACCAAGAGCAAGGGAGCGCAAGAAGCCCACGAGGCCATCCGTCCAGCAGGCTCTAGCTTCCGTACGCCGCAGCAAACTGGCTTATCAGGCCGCGAGTTTGCTCTCTATGACCTGATTTGGAAGCGCACCGTAGCTTGCCAGATGGCCGATGCCCGCCAGACCAGCATCACAATCAACATTCAAGTAGAGGATGCGGTGTTCCGCTCCTCTGGTAAGCGCATCGACTTCCCAGGCTTCTTCCGAGCCTATGTCGAGGGTTCCGACGATCCCGAAGCGGCATTGGAAGACCAAGAGGTCATCCTGCCCGATCTCAAGGTCGGGGACAAACCCAACTGTGACGGGCTAGAAGCGATTGGTCACGAAACCCAGCCGCCTGCTCGCTACACGGAAGCCTCGCTGGTGAAGACCCTAGAAAGTGAGGGCGTCGGTCGGCCTAGCACCTATGCCAGCATCATCGGTACGATCATCGACCGGGGCTACGCCCAGATGCAGGGTCAGGCGCTCGCGCCCACGTTCACAGCCTTTGCGGTAACTTCCCTGCTAGAAGAGCACTTTCCCAGTCTGGTAGACAGCCGCTTCACCGCCCGGATGGAGCAAACTCTGGACGAGATTGCGACAGGCGAAGCTAAGTGGTTGCCTTACCTGGAAGAGTTCTACCTGGGCAAGGAAGGTCTAGAAACGCAGGTCAAAGAGCGAGATAGCCAGATCGACCCGGCTCAGGCTCGCACTGTCAGCCTGGAGGGCCTAGAGGGTAAGGTCCGCATTGGCCGCTTCGGTCCTTACATAGAGGTCGAGAAGCCTGAAGGCACGGTTACGGCCTCGCTGCCCAAAGATGCCGCGCCTGCGGATTTAGACCCTGAACAGGTTGAGATTCTACTGCGCCAGAAAACCGAAGGTCCTGACCAGGTTGGTCGTCATCCTGAAACGGGTGAGCCCATTTACCTGAAGACGGGTCAGTACGGCCCCTACGTGCAGTTGGGGGATGACAGCGATGATAAGGATAAGAACGCTCCCAAACCGAAGCGGGCTTCTTTACCTAAAGGCGTAACGCCGGATAAGGTCACGCTGGAGCTAGCTGTTGGGCTGCTTTCGTTGCCTCGCACTCTGGGCGAGCACCCAGATACGGGCCGGAAGGTGCAGGCGGGCTTAGGCCGCTTTGGGCCATACATCGTGCACGACATGGGCAAGGAAGGCAAAGACTATCGCTCACTCAAGGCTGAAGATGATGTGCTTGCTATTGAGCTGAAGCGAGCCCTAGAACTCTTGGCCCAGCCTAAGGCAGGTCGGGGTAAGCGCACTGCCAACGCTAAGCCTTTACGGGAATTGGGAGCCCACCCAGCTGACCAAGAACCCGTCAACCTCTACAACGGCCAGTACGGTCCCTACGTCAAGCATGGCAAGACCAACGTCTCCCTACCCAAGGATCAGTCTCCTGATGACTTGACTCTGGAGCAGGCGGTTGAATTGCTGGCAGCCAAAGAGGGCACCAAGTCCACCAAGAAGGGTAAAACCACCAGCCGGACCAGCAAGACCACGACCAGCAAAACCAGCACGCGCAGCAGCACCAAGAAAACCACTGGTACCAAGAAAGTTGCAGCTAGCCAAAGCCCCTCCTAGGGCAGATCCTAAGGATTTCAATCCTGAAAACCTATACCCTAGCGCTGAAGCGATCCCCACCCCATTTATGGGACTCTGGGAATAAGATGGATTCACATCTAGAGGTTGGATGATGATCTGGACCCCTCAGGAAATGATTGGTCGCCGGGTCTGGCTAGAGATCGAGGATCCACCTCGACGCGTCCAGGCCGAAATCGAGCAACCCACCTCACCGCCCTGGTTCTTTGCCCGTTTTCTAGAGCCAACCCGCACTGGCACGGGCCTTTGGATGAGCTTACGAGAGGTGGAGCTGGCTTTATTAGATGCCGAAGTTCTAGAGGAAGATGAGCTGGAGCCGACTGAGGCCTTGGACGATTTCGACTTCGACGAGTTGACGCCGCCCCGTTATACCCATGGGAACTATAACTACTGAGATTCTGCTCAAAACCCACTTGAAAATATAGAAGTCGCCCTCACCACAGGCACAGCTAAGTGTGCTTGACAATACAACTCTGAGCCCTGACTCAGGAGAGCCTTTTTTCAACTGTGATTAAGCTGCTATGCGGCGATCCGGCTGATAAGGGGCTCTTTTTGGTTTATGTGCATTTTGTCCATTCAATTCAGGCTCTGGCTTTCTTTGGTCATCTGCCCGCAGATCTGCCTAGAGACTCGATCTGTCTGGGCAAAGTCTGACGGGCTAGCAACACTGCGACTGAATCGTGGGCAGAGTAGGGCCTGAGATCTTGATGCTGGAAATCTTGAGGCTTGAATTTTTGAGGCTTGAGATTCCAAGTTTTGAAACCTTGGGATTAAAGCACTGAGGCCAGAGTCATAGCCGAGCCACACAGAGTTTGGTTGGACTCTACTCAATTCCTCCCCGCTTTCTTCCCATTTTCTTCACCGCTGTCTTGTAACTTGATTACCACCTGAGGGCAACAGGGCGATGCCGAGAATAGGAACTTTGTATTTTTCAGTAACCTTTATGGTTTTATTTGAGGACTGACATGAGCGTTGATCGACGAACTTTTCTACAAATGGGTGCGGGCGCACTCTTAGTCTCTGCTGCACACGGTTGTACAACGGCCTCGTCTTCCCAATCTGGCGCTCAGACGACAACTTCGGCAGCGAATTCCTCCTCAGGTGCTTCGGCAAAGGCTATCAAAATTACGATTGGCTACTGGCCGATCGCGGCTGGTTTGCCCCTGTATTTGGCAGCTGAGAAAGGCTATTTCAAAGAGGCCGGTTTAGACGTTGAAGCGGCTAAATTTGCGGGAGCCCAGCAGGTGGTTGAAGGGCTGATCGCCGGACGAGTCCAGGGGTCAGCCAACGGCACAGGTTCAGGCAACCTAGCCCTAGGTGAAATTTTGCAACCAGGCCTGTTCAAGGTAATTGCTACCAATCCCAGTAACGCCGATTATGTTTTGGACCAGGTGATTGTTGCCAAAGACAGCCCGATCCAGAGTATTGCTGAGTTGCAGGGCAAGAAGGTGGCCTCTGGCCCCGGAGCGCAAAACCAGGCTCTAGCAAAAGGCATTTTAGAGAAAAATGGAATTCAAAACCCTCAGGTCACGCCGCTAGACATTAAGCAGCATGTGGCTGCCATTGCTTCAGGTCAAATCGACGCGGCTTATACATTAGAGCCGACCGGTACTATTGGCAGTTTGAAAGGCATTACTCGCACTTTAGAATCTGGGGTCATTGCCAAATACATCCTGGGTAGCCCAAAAGCAGCTTGGCATGGTGGTTCCGCTACTCTAAGCACGCAGTTTCTTAATGAAAATCCTGAAGCTGCTAAGAAGTATATTGCTGTCTATCGACGGGGTATTGAAGATATTCGCAGTAACCCAGAAGAGGCACGGCAATATCTTGCGGGCTATACCGCGATTGAGGGTGAGCTAACTAAAGCAGTGCCTCTGCCCAACTACATGCTCTACGACGAATTTACACCTTCAGATATTGAGTATTTTCAGTCGTTCTTTGACTACCTACAGGAGAAAGCCGTCTTCTCTAGAAAGGTAGATGTGGCTGCTTTGTTGTACAAAGAGTGAGGCAACTCGATGCTAGAAGTCAGCTCCAGTCCGAGTCCAGAGCAGCTTCAGTCTTGTATTAGCATCAACGGCTTATGCAAGTCATTCGCTGGGCAAGTTCTGTATGAGGATTTTGATCTAGAGTTGCCCAGCAACCAGCTCATTTCTATTTTTGGCCCCAATGGCTGTGGTAAATCAACCTTGATCAATATGGTTAGTGGTCTGATGCCCTTCGATCGCGGCCAAGTTTTAATTAACGGCAAGCCGATCCGTCGGGCAAGGATTGGCTACGTCTTCCAGAACTATCGAGACTCACTGTTTCCCTGGCTCAGTGCCTTTGAGAATATTGCCTATCCACTCAAAGTTAAAGGCGTACCAGAGCGTGGACGCCGTCAGCAGGTCGAGAAGATGATTGCAGCGTTTGATATCAAACTCGATCTCAAACGCTATCCCTACAGTTTTTCCGGTGGGCAACAGCAGCTGATCGCTATTCTGCGGGCGTTGGTCGCTGAGCCGGAAGTGTTGTTTCTAGATGAGCCATTCTCAGCTCTAGATTTCGAAATGACGCTGTTTGTGCGGGAGAAATTGCAGCAGATTTTCATGGCTTCTGGGGTGCCAATGGTGATGGTGGTTCACAATCTCGAAGAAGCAGTCTATCTTGCTGACACGATTCTATTGCTTAGCAAGCGCCCGACTCATTTAGTGAAGAAGGTCAAATTTACGGTGCCTCGACCACGTACGCCAGAGACACTCTCCAGCCCTGAATTTATCCAGGTGAGCAGCCATTGCCTAGAGGTCTTTCGCCAGGAGATGCGTCGATGACACCTCAATTGCTTCCCAGCTCAACTAGCCGCATCACCAAACTGACCTCTTTGAAAAAGATCATCCATCGAGCCCAACCTCTAGTTGGCGTCATTTTACTATTCGTGGCTTGGTGGTGGATTGCCGTCTCGGGTTGGGTCAATCCAGTTTTGTTGCCGACGCCTCTAGCGACCTTTAGTACCCTGCTGCAAGAAACATTCGGCGGTACAATGCTGGTTGATTTCACCGCAACAGTGGTGCGCACCTTTGAGGCATTTGCACTAGCGGCAGTGATTGGTGTGCCTTTAGGCGTTGCTTTGGGCAGCTCCGAACCTGTTTATCGCAGTGTCGAGTTTTTGATTGACTTTTTTCGCTCCACACCTGCTAGCGCTCTCATTCCAATGTTCATCTTGTTTTTTGGGGTGAGCGATCTGAGCAAGGTGACGATTGCGGCTTTTAGTGCCTTGCTACTGATTCTCTTCAATAGTGCTTATGGGGTGATCAATGCTAAGCGCTCTCGAATTTTAGCGGCCAAAGTGATGGGAGCTAATCAGTGGCGCGTTTTTAAAGATGTGTTGCTGTGGGAGAGCCTCCCGCAAACCTTTATTGGCTTACGCAGTGGCATTAGTATTGCTTTGGTAATTGTGATTGTGGCCGAGATGTTTATTGGTACCGAACAGGGTTTGGGCAAACGGATCATCGATGCTCAGCAGGTGCTGAACGTGAAAGATATGTATGCTTCAATCCTGATTACTGGTCTTCTGGGTTATGTCTTGAATGTGTTTTTTCTGTTGATTGAAAAGCGATTTGTTCACTGGAGCGGCAAGTAGAGCAACAGACCTATGAGATCGGAAGTGGTGCAATTTGCCGTCAATGGCACGCTAATGCGGGGATTAGAACTAAACGGCAATCTTCTAGCCGTTGGTGCAATCTTTACGCGTGAGACAACAACCGAACCGACCTATCGGCTCTGGTCAATTCAGAACCGTCATCCAGCAATGCTACGGGTAAGCAGGGGGGGTGCTGCAATTGCTGTAGAGATTTGGGCAGTACCAATGGCCGGTCTTGGCCAAATTTTGTTGCAGGAACCACCGGGGCTATGTATTGGCAAGATTCGTTTGTCTGACGGAGAGATGGTTCTCGGCGTTTTGGGAGAGCCAGTCCTCTGTCAAAACCAATTAGAAATTACCCACTGGGGCGGCTGGCGCAATTACATAGCCCAAGGGAGTGCCGTGCAAGCCTCAGTTTGAACGTACGTGTGGGGTAGCTATGATGCTTCTGAATCAGCTGGAGCAAATTCAAGCGCAACCCCATTCATGCAGTAGCGCTTGCCAGTTGGTGCAGGACCATCATCAAAGACGTGGCCCAAGTGCCCACCACAGCGATGGCAATGCACCTCGGTTCGGACCGCAAAAAATGAACGATCAACTGAAGTCCCAATCGCCCCTTCAATGGGTGCGTAGAAGCTGGGCCAGCCTGTACGACTGTTGAACTTAGTTTCCGAAGTAAAGAGGGGCAGTTCACAGGCGGCACAGACATAAGTGCCTGGCTCATAAATCTTGTCGAGCGGGCTTGTTCCTGCGCGTTCTGTACCATGTTTGCGCAGAACCTGAAATTGTGCTGGTGTTAGAGTTTTTTGCCACTCTGCATCTGTCTTGGTAATCTCGAAACTCTCATTCTTTGAGGTTGCCATACTGTCTGAATCCTTTAGTAAATAGGGCAGCGTCCAGGCTATACCAACAATGATACCAGTTCCCAAAAATATGCGTCTGTTCATGCTTGCTTCGATGTGGAGACTGAGCTATCGGTTATTCAACGGTATCACTAACAAGAAGATACCTCATCCAAGTTAGAGGGAGCTTGAGCCCAGATTAGAGCTTTCTCATAAAGCCTCTTGAACAGTTGCTAAAGCTAGTTCATATAGCTGGTGGGCTGCTGGCAATTAGCTGCATGGTTAGCTTACATATCTGAAATAGGCATAAATGCAAGCTTGATTAAGTGACAGTATCAAAACTATTCGAAGTTAATAAGCGTTTTCTAGGGTCATTATCTTGCTCACTTAAGCGAATGCCAGGTCAATCCCTGAGTAGGGTGACCTGGCATTCTTTTCGTATCCAACACAAAAAGCAGGAATGATTTTAACAACAGAAGAATACAAAGCTCACATTTCTTCTAACTCCATACCTTTGGTTTCTTTGATAAAGAAGAGAACGAAAAAGAGGGAGATGGCTGCCGCTGTTGTATATAGGCCATAGGCAGTACCCAGCCCAAAATATTGGAGAAGCGGGGGGAAGGTTGTCGACACCAGCCAATTTGCCATCCACTGAACTGCAGCAGCAAGCGAAAGGGCAGCCGCTCGAAGTTTGTTATTAAACATTTCTCCTAACATGACCCAAACAATTGGTCCCCAGGAGAAACCAAAGCAGAAGACGTAGAGGTTAGCGGCAAGCAGAGCTGTAATGCCTGCTGCCCCACTGAGTGTTGGATTACCCGCCACATCTACTTGAGCGCTGCCAAACACAGAAGCTAGGGTGCCCAGCGTCACTGTCATGCCGATGGAACCCAAAATGAGCAAGGGTTTGCGCCCAAACTTATCCACAAAGGCAATCGCGATCAAGGTCGTCACAATATTGACAGCACCAGTGATAGCGGTGATTGTCAGGGAATTTGCCTCTGAGAAGCCAACGGCTCGCCATAGAACGCTGCTGTAGTAAAAGATCACGTTGATGCCAACGAATTGTTGAAACACAGATAGGCCTATACCGATCCAAACAATCCGCAACAAACCGCCCCTTCTGCTGAGTAGGTCAGAGAACGCGGGTTTGCGCTCACGCAGAACTGTCTGTCGGATTTGCTGGACTTTGGTTTCGACATCGCCTCCCTCAACTTGAGCCAGCACGGCGGCAGCTTCTGTCTCTCGGCCTTGCGCAACCAGATAGCGGGGAGATTCAGGAATCATTAAAGCGGCTACCCCATAGAGCACCGCTGGTGGGATCTCAGTCCAAAACATCCAGCGCCAAGCAGCTATGCCAAACCAAAATGGAGATTCAGCTGAACCGGCCAAGGTTGCAATCGCATAATCTGACATCAGGGCGAGGAAAATCCCGACCACGATCGCCAATTGCTGAAGCGAGCCCAACCTACCCCGCAGATGCGCGGGTGACACTTCTGCAATGTAAGCAGGCGCGATCACACTAGCAGCCCCCACCCCCAGCCCTCCTAGTAAGCGCCAAAAAATGAAATCCGTGGTGCCAAAGGCAATACCAGACCCAATGGCACTGAGGGTAAACAGCACTGAAGCAACCACCATAGCTTTGACTCGCCCATAGCGATCGGCAATTTGGCCAGCAAAAAAGGCTCCGATTGCGGACCCAACCAGGGCACCAGACACAGCAAAACCCGTTTGAAGACTGGTGGCGTTGAATGCTCTTTGTAGGGCCGCTACTGCGCCGTTGATCACAGCAGTATCAAAACCAAACAAGAAGCCACCGAGTGCTGCCGCACCCGTAATGAAAATGAGGTGAGAAGTTGCTGGCTTCTTTCTGATCGCTCGTTTTTTCGAGAGCATGCTTTTATTCCTTAAATAGCTTGACAATTGGGTTGACTTATCAACCCAAAACTTGCCGCCAACTCGCTGTGTGAAATGCAAAAGGTTTGGTCAGCACAATATAGAATTGTGCTGGCCTACAGAACTACAGATCGCAGGCAAAAGATAAATTGGTAGCAATTTCTACAATTCTACAACTAACTACTTTGCGTAATTGTGTTTAGTTGTAAACTAATCCGCCCACAGGATTGTAACTACTGGCTGCTTCTCGATCACGCCCAGGCAGGACTAATCCAACAACAACTGCTGCTGTGAGTTAACAGGCTTGCAAATTTTTAACTAAAAAGCAGATGAACTTACTGCTGTCCTATGGTGCTGCAAGCTTCAGGTCGATACGTTGGTCAGTTCACTGCTCCTGCGTTTTATGCTGTTTCTGTCTGTCGAAGGTTAATTAAGCCTCTAGACAGATTTGAACCAGCGATAAATCGTCCTCTAACTGCGAACTACCTTGAAAGGTGTAAGCTTGCTGAAGCATTCGATCCAAAACTTGAGCTGGTTCTTCCTGGGTATCACTAATCGTTAAAGCCTGAATAAACGCCTCCATTCCCCACGCCTGGTCTTCAGAATTCATTAGTTCGTATACACCATCACTAAACAAGTAGAGGCGTCCTACTTCGGGCAGAACTTGAGTTGCACTAACATAGGAAAACTTTGACTTTAAGCCCACAGGTATTGCTGGTACACGCAGGCGTACGGGCTTTTGTCCTTCTGCTAAGAGAACAGCAGGCGGGTGCCCAGCACTAGCATAGGTCAAACGCTTCAACTTCCGGTCGATCACGCCGTACCACAGAGTGAACCACAAGCCATCGTTATCAGCCATCGGAAAAGCTTCGTTAAGCGCCACCAAAACTCGGTCCGGTTTGTAGAAATCCACTGGTAGAGAGCGGGAGCGCAACAAATTAATCACCGATACGGAGAGTAGCGCTGCCCCAACGCCGTGCCCCGATACATCTAGCAAATACACAGCAAGATGGTCTGGGTCCAGCCAGTGATAGTTAAAGCAGTCGCCCCCTAACTGAGCTGAGGGAATGAAGCGCCAGCGGATCTGTAAGGACAAGCCTGAGTCTGTAGACGACTGTAGTGGGGCAGGTAGCAACGAATGCACATACTCTGCTGCCCGAGCCAGTTCTGTCTCCAAGTGCTGCTTCTGAGTCTGAAGCTCCTGGCTCAAGTAATGAAGCCGTAGACCCGCTCGTACTCGGGCCTGTAATTCCTCTGGGTCCACGGGCTTGGCAAGAAATTCGTCCGCTCCCATATCCAGTCCCCGGATCAAGTCACCCTTGCCGCTCCGGGCCGTGAGCAGAATGAAAAAGGGCATACCCAAACTGGCATCTGCCTTGACCCGACGGCAAAGCTCCAACCCATCCATGCCGGGCATCATCCAATCACAAATAATCAGTTCAGGCGGTTGGGCTTGAGCTTGGGCAAGACCCTGTTCTCCGTCCCCAGCTACACTGACCAGGTAGCCCTGTTGGGCCAGAACATTGTTCAGAATCTCGCACAGAATTGGATCGTCATCAATGACGAGAATTTTAGGTTTGGACCTAGGTATTTGCCTTAAGTTCACAGGTGGTCATCTCCCTATCCCTAGCTCTGTTGGGATTCAAGTTGCAGCACGAGTTTGACTCTCTCATACTCAGCTTCTAGCTGTGATACTAATACAGATAGTCCGACCGTTTTGCCAGATCGACCAGCATCTTCTAGGTGCTGACAAATTTTCACTAACCCCATGGCATAAAAATTGCCACTTGTGGATTTAAAGGCATGGGCCGAATTTTCTAAAGCAACAGCATCCTGGTTAGCAATTGCTATGCCAATCTCTTTTAGCAAAGCGGGAGCCCGATTCAAATAACTCCTGATAATGCCCGCCATCGCATCTGGACCGCCTGCTTCCAGCATTCCCTTCAATCGTTGCAGCGACTGGTGGTCGATCGCTTCTACTGAGGTCAGTGTCGGGGGTAGGGTTGGGGATGGTGCTAGGGCCAGTGCTTGAGACATTGCTTGAGACATTGCCGAGTCCTGCAACTGAGTCTTCTGGTCGAGCAGGCTTTCAAGATAAGGTTGTCTGCCTGGAGTGTCAGACCCTCGCACTCTGCTTAAGGCTTGGGTGAGTTCCTCAATGCGAACAGGCTTGCTGAGATAATCATCCATGCCTGCGGCTCGGCACTTTACTTGTGCGTCTCGGGTGGCATTGGCGGTCAAAGCGATAATCCAGGGTCGCTCACTGGGTTGCCAGTCTTGCAAGATACGATGGGTAGCTTCCAGACCATCCATCTCAGGCATTTGTACGTCCATCAGCACAACATCATAGGGCTGGCGGTGCAAGGCTTGAAGCACCTCCAAGCCGTTGCCTGCGATATCCACGCGGTAGCCCAACTGCTGCAAGAGAAGCCGAACCATTTTCTGATTAACGGCATGGTCTTCGGCTAGCAGAATTCTCCAGGGAAGCTTGCAGGCTAGATCAGGGTCGATGGGTGTTCTCAAGGCCCGCGAGTTTACTGGCGCTGAAAGCTGGTTCGTAGGCTCAGGGTTCAGCTGGGCCAGCATGCTGAAATAAAAAGTGGAGCCACGACCGACCTCACTCTCGACCCAAATTTGGCCTCCCATCATTTCGGTCAGCCGTTTGCTGATCGCTAGTCCCAAACCGGTGCCTCCATATTGACGGCTAGTTGAAGAGTCGACCTGCCTAAAAGGTTGGAATAGCTGATTCAAACGGTCTAGCGGAATGCCAATGCCGGTATCACTAATCGCAAAGCGAAGCTCACATCCTGATACTCCTGGTACATAGTTACCGGAACCCTCCGCCTCAAAGCGGTTAGCTTTAACGGAGACAACCACTTCCCCAGCGGGAGTGAACTTAACAGCATTGCTGAGCAGATTAACCAGAACCTGACGCACCCGGGTGACATCTCCCACAATCAGGTTCGGGAGATTGGGCTCTATGCGATAGGAGAGCTTCAAGTTTTTCTGAGCGGCTTGAGATGCTAGTAAATCTAGGGATTCCTCAAGGCAGCTCTGGAGATTGAAGGGCTGGTTCTCTAGCTCTAGCTTGCCAGACTCGATTTTGGAGAAGTCTAGAATGTCGTTGATGACCGCTAGTAAAGCATCACCACTGCTACTAATCGTCTCAACAAAATCCCGCTGCTTAGCATCGAGTGTAGTGCCTAAGAGTAAACTGGTCATGCCAATGACCGCATTCATCGGTGTGCGAATTTCGTGGCTCATCATCGCCAGAAACTCACTCTTCGCCTGATTCGCTGCTTCTGCTGCCTGACGCGCTTGCTCCAAGGCTAGATTCTGCTCAGTTAACAATTGCCTCTGTGTCTTCTCTTGCTCTAGCAATCGAGCTTGGCTGAGGGCAATACCAACCTGGGCTGCGACAGCTTCCATTAGCTCAATTTCTGCTTCGGTCCACTGACGGGAATTGTCGTATTGATGCACACAGATTAGGCCATTAGGCTGCCCCTGCGAAGAAGTTCGCACAGTCAATATTGATTTCAAATCGAGTGACTTGCCTAAATGAGCTGCTGAGACCAGTAGGGGATGTTGATTCGTTAAAGACACAATTGCTTGGTCCTGAGCCAGCAATTGCTCAGCGTAAGGGTTACCTTGAACAAAAATTTCAAGATTGGACACTAAAGTACAGTCAGGCTCACAGTATTCTGCGACCAAGAGTAAGTGAGCTTCAGCCTCAGCAATATAGGTGTAAATTTGACAACAGTTGACGCACAACGCTTGACCCAATTGAGTGACAGTGGTGTGAAAAATCTGCTGAGCATCCAAGCTACCGCGAATCTCTTCAGTAATCTGTTTCAGTAATAATGCTCGCTGTAGTTGCTGCTGTAAGGCAGCTTCACTCTCTCGTAAGGCTCTCTCTGCTCGCTTACGGTCGGTTAGTTCAACTTGCGTTTGTCGATAAAGCTCTGACTGCTGAACTGCAATTCCCACCTGAGTGGCTAACCGCTGTAGTAAATCAATTTCTAACTGCTGCCACTGCCTAGGTTCTGAACAATGATGAACTAACAACAGTCCCCAAAGAAGCTCACCATGAATAATGGGAACAACCAGATTTGCTCTAATCTGAAACTGCTCCAGCAGAGAAACATAACAGGGATCTAGATCGGCAGTATAAAGATCTTCTATGACCTGGATGCGGCCTTGGTGATAAGTCTGGGCCTGCTCCGCTTTAAAGCAAGGATCTTTAACAGTTGTTCCCAGGACAGCCCGCCAGGGAGCAATAACTGATTCCACCGTCATTATTCCATCCCAGTTAGGCTCAAAGCGATAAATCAATACTCGGTCAGCCTGAAGAAATTGGCGGACCTCATTGACAGTAACGTTGAGAATCTCATCGAGGTCCAAAGATTGGCGAATGCGTTGGGCAATTGCTCCTACTAGGCGTTCCTGCTCAGCTTGCCAAGAGAGCGCTTCCTCAGCCCGCTGCCGTTCTGCTAGCTCCACCTGTGCTTTTTCAAAGGTGTTTGCCTGCTGAATCGCAATTGCCAATTGATCAGCGACTGCACAGGCTAATTCAACTTCCCAATCTTGCCAAGCAGAAGGTTGCTTTGTCCTGGTTAAACCGAGGGTTCCCCAGAGCTTTTGGGATGGGCTCGCTGAGGTTGCGGAGTCAAAATACAAGGGAATCAATAACCAGGCACCGGGAAATGATTGAGCCAATTCTCGATTGATTTCATCGTCGATGGCCTGTGAATTGTCGACCCGAATGATCTCCAGCCGCTTGAGTTTTGCCGCAATCTTATTGCCCTGATCAGGGATTTCTAGACCCAAAGCATCAGGGGAATTCACATCTCGGTGGTAATCTGCGACGTTACGCCAAATCTGCTGCTCTAGCAAATATTGGGCGATATGGGACCGCTCAGCCTGAAGAAGGTTACAAATCTCAGAAACGGCTGTCGAGAAAACGATGCTTAAGTCCAAAGAATTGCGAATTGTTTGAATGACCCGGTTGAGCGCTTGTTCTCGAAGCGTCCGGTTTTGTAGAGCCGCTTCTGCTTGTTTGTGAGCAGTGATATTAACGCTAGTTCCAATTAGTTGATAGATGTGGGAGTCGATATTGCGTAATGGCGTTAAGGTCGTCAACCACCAAGTCTCTTGCCCCTGAAATGGCAAGCACTCTTCGTAGGTGACGGAGGTGCCAGATTGCACACATTCCAAGTAGCGTTGACGGACTGCGGCGGCAGCAGCCGGTGGCAAAACCTGCTCAGGAGTTTTGCCTCGAAGAACATCCGAGTGGATGCCAGTAATCTGTTCGTGAGCTGGATTCAAACCGACATAGCAAAATTCTCCGTCCTCCAAAACATCTACTACAAAGATTGACTCGCCGATGTTCTCATAGATGCTGCGCAAGAACTGCTCGCTTTCCCTTCGTGCCTTTTCTGTATGTTTTTGCTCTGTGATGTCGACATTTACACTGGTCACTATCCAGCAGTTGTCTACTGGATCCTTTTGAGAGATAGAAGATCGCAGGATCCAGCGCAGAGAGCCATCCTTGTGGCGAAAGCGAAATTCTGAAGTACAACTACGTTCAGGAAAAGTATCGGCAAAGGAAGACTGAATAATCTTCTCCAAATCGTCAGGCAATACTCTAGAGAACCATAGGTTTTTGACGGCTGTGAGTTCCGCTTCTGAATAGCCGAAGACTAGCTCAACGCCAGAAGAGAAGTAGATTCCCTCCCAATCTCTATTGGCCGTGATACGCACCCTGGTAATAGCAGCCCTCGCTCTATCAAGGATAGTATGAAGTAGGGCTTCATTTGGCTGGCCAGGTTCTTTTGTACATTTGCGCTGAGTAATGTCTCGAAGGTTAATGCTTAAACCCTCTGGGCAGGGGTCGATATTGATTTCTAGCCAGAGATTTAAGGGCTCATGTAAAATTTCAAACTGGGCTCCTACCTGTTCAGCCATTGCACGGCGATATTCTTGTTCGATCTGGGTGCCAATGGACCAGGGCCACAACTCCCAGCAAGTTTTGCCAATCATTGCCTCAGGCGAAAGGTGATTAAGCTGAGCCATCTCCCGGTTAACCTGGGTGATCCGCCACTCGTGGTCAAGCGTCACTAACGCATCACCAGGATTTGCGGCGCCGAACTGCACAGAGGTAGCAGAGTTCATCTTTTGTAATGTTTCGAGCTCAAGTAGTTAAATTTGTACCTAAGGCTCCGAGAGCCGGTAAGCCCTTCTCCAATACTTATACTTACTTGAGATTTTAGAAGAAGCAGGGCAACAAGATGATAAGTATTGAGTCAAGACGCCGGGTTGGTGGACAGGAACAAATGGGGTGAAAGCAAACCCTGTTGGTCAGGTGTTTTCTAGAGCAAAGGTGAGCAGCTAAATCTTCTGCTATCTTCAATGCTTCCCGTACAAAACGCTTCCCGTACAAAGCCTGGAAGATAAAGCTTTAAAGATTTTCGCTGTTACTAAAGGAATTATTTTAAAATTGTTGGCTGACGGTTTTAGAATTTATTTAAAATTTAATGGCTTTGCTAATTAATGACTTAGTGGTTGATTGGCGACTAACAGATCACGATTGAGGGGCAGCTTCACGGTAAAAACTGTACCAGCGCCAAGTTCACTGTTGACTGAAATCTGACCCCGGTGTAACTCTAGGCATTTTTGGACCATCGTTAGGCCCAAACCCGTACCAGGAATCCTGCCAACATTCTCAGCTCGATGAAAAGCTTCAAACATGTGTAGTTGATCGGCTGGAGGAATGCCAATGCCGGTGTCTCTCACCTGGAAGACGGCCTCTTCATTGGGGCAGGAAAGCTCTAAATAGACATTGCCTCCCCGAGGGGAATACTTGATTGCATTAGAAAGCAGATTGCTCAGAATATGTCGCAAAAGATTGGCATCTAGACAAACATCCACGCACTGTCCCTGGCTCACGAAGACAATGTGATGGTCTGAGCTGGTTGTGAACTGTAACTCCTCAATCAATCCCCAACAGAAGCTCTCTAAATCAAGAGGAGCAGGGCGGAATTCTAATCTACCGCCTTCGGCTTTGCCAAGCGCTAAAACATCATTCAGCAGCTGATCCATTGCTTCAACAGATCTTTGAATTACATATAAATACTCCCGTCTTCTCTCTTCTGGTAATTCGCGATTGTGCCTTTCCAGTAACTGAGCCGAAGACAGAATAGAGGTCATGGGGTTACGAAATTCGTGAGCGACCATCGACCAGAAACGGGATTTAAGTTCGCTCAGCTCCTTTTCCTTCTGTAGGGCCACCCGAATAGCTACTTCCGATAGACGTCTGCGCAAGGCTACTTCAATTGCAGCATGGAGATCTCGTTCGTCAAAGGGTTTGACAATATAGCCGAATGGCTCTGTCAGCTTAGCCCGCTGCAAGGTATTTTCATCTGCATAAGCAGTCAAATAAATTACAGGAATATCAAAATTAGCTCGGATCTGCTCAGCCGCTTCTATGCCATCTAGGTTGCCCCTCAGTCGAACATCCATCAAGATCAAGTCTGGCTGTGTCTCGGCTGCTTTCCGAACCGCTTCTTCGCCGGAGGCAACGCTGCCTATGACGATGTAGTCCAATTTTTTTAAGCTTTTCTCGATGCCCTTAGCAACGATCCTTTCGTCTTCAACGATCAGGATTTTTACATTCGCCATATAATCACCCCTCTCCGCTTTCTAGCTCTGCAAACGTAACTGTAAAGGCTGTGCCCTGACCGCTATCAAGCTCAATATTTCCTTCCAATTGCTCTGTGAGGGTGCAGACCAATTCCAGGCCTAGAGACTCTGTGTTCCGAAAGTCTAAATTTTGAGGAAAGCCAATTCCATTGTCCCTGATGGTCATGGCAAATCTGTTGCCACTTTCTACAATGGTAATTAGAATTTCACTCTTATCACTGACCTCCGGGAAAGCATGTTTTAGAGAGTTAGAAACTAGCTCATTAATGATTAGACCGCAGGGAATAGCCGTATCAATATTTAGCCAAATATCTTTGGCTTCTACCTTGAGAGAAACCTCTTGTGAGCTTGCGGTATACGAACGCAATAAATTGCTAGACAAATCTAGGATATACTCTGCAAAATCTATCCGAGACAAATCCTTCGAGCGATATAGCTTTTCGTGAATCAGCGCCATTGACCGGATGCGATTCTGGCTGTCCTTAAACATTGTCAGAGCTTGTTCATCTTTGACATAGCCAGATTGAAGCCCTAGCAGGGTAGAGATAATTTGCAGGTTGTTTTTGACCCGGTGATGGATTTCTTTCAGCAGGAGTTCTCTCTCTGTGAGAGCTGCCTTAATTTGCTCCTCTGCTCGCTTGCGCTCAGCCAGTTCGGCCTGGACATGTTGATACAGCTCAGATTGTTGAATGGCAATTGCTGTGTGGGTTGCTAACTGCTGCAGTAGCTCAACTTCAAGCTGTCGCCAGCGTCTTGGCTCCGAGCAGTGATAAGCGCACAGCAGCCCCCACAAATGCTCTCCCTGAAGAATGGGAACGACAAGATTGGCCCGAATATCAAACAGTGCCAGAATGTCGATGTGGCATTGGGTCAAACCCGCGGCATAAATATCTTCAGTTGCTTGAATCCGTCCCTCTTTATAGAGGTGAGCGTAGTTCTTACCGAAGCAAGTGTCCTGAATCGTGCTGCCTAACGCAGGTTGCCAGGCATCAGCAACAGATTCGACAACAACAGTGCCACTGAAATCTGGGTTGAACTGGTAAATGAGCACTCGATCCGTTTGCAGGAACTGCCTGACCTCAGCCACAGCTGTTTTGAGAATCTCATCCAAGTTCAGAGATTCTCGAATGTGGAGCGCCATTGCCGTTAACAGGCGATTGCACTCAAGCTGCTCGAGTAGCCCAGAAGAGCTTTCGGCTGCCGGTTCGTCCAGGGCTGCGTTACTGGTTTTAGCCGCGTGTTTTTCGGCTTCAAACTGCTCGACTGAGTGCTGCAATTGCTCAACCGTGCTCCGCATTAGGTCTAGATCCAGCGTTTGCAGAATGCTCGTTGAGGTCACGGTACCTAGTAATTCGCCATCACTGTCGGAAACCAGGAATTGATGCATTTGTTGCTGCTGCGTTTGCCACAAGGCAGCTAGTACCGATTGCGAAGGATCGAACAGCGGTAACGGTGTGCTCAACCCTTGAACTGGCAGCTGCTCCAGCTCTAGGCCCAAAGCTCGAAGCTGGACAATATCGTGCTCCGTTATCAACCCTACTGGTACCGACCCTACTGCCTGTGCTCCCGCCTCCCCTCCTAACGCGGTCAGCAGCACAGAGTCGGCTTGATTCTCTGCCATCAGGCGGGCTAGATCTAGGACCGAGGTTGTAGCTGGTGCTTGCAGGACTGGTGTGGGCGTGACCTCCGCTAGCTGGCATGACTTTAGGAGTTCGTCCAGTTGTAGGACTCGCCGAATGCTTTCGAGGCTGATTAGGCCGGCCAGTTGTCCCTGTTGATCGAGCACGGGTAAATGGCGAATTCGGTGCTGACGGAGCAGCGCTAGAGCTGTGAAGATATCCTCAGCCTCAGATAGAACCAGATGAGTCGCTGGCTGGCTCATCACTTCCGCAATTTTCACCGCTTCTAAATCTTCATTTGAGGCAATGAGTTGAACGGCTTCCCGGGCTGTCAAGATACCGAGTAGCTGAGTGCCTTCTACAACCAAAATGGCACTGGCCCGGGCTTCAGTGAGCAGGGCTGAGTTAGGAGGCAGGCCCAAGCTAGGCAAGGCACAACTCCCCCGCGCTTTGCCCATGATGCCTACCGCCTCCAGCACACTGACATCGGGGGTCGCAGTCAGGGGGCGAGAGTCAATTGCAGGCTCAATGGCAAACAGGTTAACGGCTGAACTGCGAGTTGTGCGATTAAATTGCATAGTGGACTGGCTGCATAGCGTGACCTCGACCCAAGCCAGAGTAAACGGTTGTTGTCACTGTTGATTCTGTTGACTGTACTACCCTACCTCTTCACTCTAGTTTGGGACGATTCAAGGCCTGATGCCTCTCAGCTGAGGCAATCGCCCCAACTCGCACCATCCCTTGAGTACGAACTCAAAACCTCTTCTCTAGCTGATCATCCATTCCCAAAACTTGCAAGCCCCTCTAGGTTGGAGAACGTCATGCAGCTCGCCGTCTCAAACTCGTTCTTGCAATTCGCTCTCGCAGCAGGAAATTGCTTTAGAGGGCTTGCTGAAGCACCCGTTATTTTCGCTCGCATTGGCCTCAGATTCTCCAAGTCCGACAACGGCTCTCGGGTTGCCTTAGAACAGAACAATCACTACTCATAGAATGGAAACACAACCCGCTAAGGCAGGGTCAGTAATCTTACTGTGCTGATTAGGGTTGCAGTGTTTAGGGGAATGCTCGTGAAGTAGTACCTATCTTCACTTTCCTCCTAAAACGGAGGGTTAGAGTTCGCACTGAGGCCCGTTCAGACTTGCAAGCGCCATTCCCCCCTGACGAATCTACCAGGCTCAACGCACTGCACCAGTACGAGATTCTCGACACCGCTCCGGAATCAGACTTCGATGATCTCACTCGCTTGGCTGCCCACATTTGTGGCACTCCCATTGCCTTGGTCAGCCTCGTTGACGAGAACCGCCAGTGGTTCAAGTCGAAGGTGGGACTGGATGTCTGTGAAACTCCACGAGACGCTGCCTTTTGCGCCCACACAATTCTGCAGCCTGACCTGCTGATTATTCCAGATACCCTGGCTGACGAGCGTTTTGCTGCCAATCCCCTAGTTACGTCTGCCCCACACATTCGCTTCTACGCGGGCATGCCTCTGACCAATCCTCAGGGCTTCGCGCTAGGCTCGCTCTGTGTCATCGACCATAGCCCCCGTCAACTGCGCCCCGATCAGATAGAGGCGCTGCGAATTCTGGCCCGTCAGGTCATCACTCAGATGGAATTGCGGCGCAACCTAGCTGCTTTGCAACGCACAGCTTTAGCCCGTCAGCAGGCCGAGGCAAAATTGGCTGCTTCTCAGGCTCAACTGCAAGCGATGTTGGAGCACATGCCAGGCTTTGTTGCACTTAATGACCTTGAGGGTCAAATCCAACTCGTCAGCCCAGGCTGGCGGCAGTTATTTGCGCAAGGTCAGCCAGAGCCTGCCGGTCGTCACCTGAGCGAGTTTTTTGCGCCTGAGCGGGTTGCCCGGCTTTTAGCCGAGGACCAGGCGATTACCCAGGCAGGCAAAGCCATGACCTTCGAAGAGAAGATTGTCTGTGCTGATGGTTTGCACACTTACTTGAAGGTCAAGTTCCCCCTGCAAACCTCGGCTGGTGAGATTTACGGCGTGGGTTTGATTGCCCTCGATATTACTGAACGCCAGCAGATTGAGGCCGCTCTGCGGGAGAGTGAAGCGCGCTTCCGGATCATGGCAGACAGCGCTCCTGTCATGGTCTGGATGACTGACCCCCAGGCTTGCTGCAGCTTTGTCAATCAACCCTGGCTCGACTTCACAGGACGAAGCTTAGAGCAAGAGTTGGGCCACAACTGGGTTGAAGGAATACACCCAGATGACAAGCAATTCCTGCTAAGCACGTTCCTCTCAGCCTTCGATACCCGGCTGCCTTTTGAAACCGAGTACCGCTTGCGTCGTGCCGATGGCAAATACTGCTGGATTTTGGAGCGAGGTGTTCCTCGCTTCACGCCGGATGGCAGTTTTGCCGGTTACATCGGTTCCTGCCTCGACATCACTAATCGCAAACAGGATGAAGCTAAACTGCAAGCGCTCACTTGCCAGTTGCAACAGCAAAATGACCAGTTAGAAGAAGCTTCCCGCCTCAAGTCTGAGTTTCTCACCAACATGTCCCACGAGCTACGCACACCTCTGACATCTGTGCTCGGCTTCTCTAAGGTCTTACTAGAGCAGTTCTTCGGTCCCCTTACCCCCAAGCAGCAGGAGTATATATCCCTGATTCGCAGCAGTGGTGAGCATCTGCTGAGTCTGATTAACGATCTGCTCGACCTGGCCAAGATTGAAGCTGGCAAGCTAGATCTCAATCTGGAAGCGGTGGAGTTGGCACAAGTCTGCAAGTCCGCCATCCGGATGGTAGCCCTCAGAGCTCAGGCCAAGCAGCAGCAACTAGTGCTGAAGCTGCCCTTAGCCTGCGAGTGGGTGGTGGTAGACCCGCAGCGTGTGACGCAAATGCTGCTGAACTACCTATCGAACGCCGTGAAGTTTACGCCAGAAGGGGGGAGCATCACCTTGAGCACGCGTATTGCAACAGCCGCAGAGCTAGCTGATCAAAATCAACCAGCAGCTCAATCGGGAGTTCAATGGGGGGGAGGGAAAGATAGCTCAAGCTGTGAGCGTGTCTTAACCGCTGCTGACTACCTGGTCCTGTCGGTGCAAGATACCGGCATTGGCATTCCGGCAGAAAAGCAATACTTGCTGTTTGAGAGTTTCCAGCAGGTGGACGGCGGCAGCAATCGACAACATGAGGGAACTGGTCTAGGGCTAGCGCTCACTCGACGACTGGCAGAGATGCACGGCGGTACAGTGTCGTTTACTTCAGCGGCGGGGCAGGGCAGCACATTCTCCGTCTGGCTGCCTCTAGCTGCTCCTTTTGCATAGTTTTGTCCAAAACCTTCTGGCCAAGAGTTTATTCACCAACTCAAAATTTGTTCACTAATTCGCTTCCCGCAGGACAAGGGAAGACCGGGTTGGAGAATTAATCCTTTAGTGGTAACTGCACCGTGAAGGTTGCTCCCTGTCCCTCGCCCAAACTGTGAGCCCACACACTGCCGCCATGCAGCTCGACAATGTGACGCACAATCGCCAGCCCTAGCCCTAGGCCGCCATGAGAGCGGGTGATACTGCCATCAGCCTGACGGAAGCGCTCAAAGACATAGGGTAAGAACTCAGGCTTGATGCCCTTGCCCGTATCGCTGACCTGAAGCTGCACCCAGGTGGCGCTGTACTCTAGCTGGACCAGCACCATTCCGCCGCTAGGGGTGAACTTAATGGCATTGGTGAGCAAGTTCCACACAACCTGCTGCAAGCGGTTGGCGTCTCCTAAGACCTGCCTTTGCCCAAGATTGCCCTCATCTAACACCGCCTGAAGCTCGATTGCTTTGGCTTGAGCTGTTGGCTGGACGGTTTCCAGAGCCAACTCAATGACCAGAGGCAGGGCGACCGGTTGAAGCTCCAGGCGAAGCTGACCGCGGATGATGCGGGAGACATCTAGTAGGTCGTCGATCAGTTGGGTCTGCACCTTGGCATTACGCTCAATCGTCTCTAGAGCGCGGGCGGTGGTGGCAGCATTGAGCTTACCCTGTCTGAGCATTTGTGCCCAACCGAGGATGCCATTCAGCGGCGTGCGAATCTCGTGGGAGAGCGTGGTAAGAAACTCATCCTTCAGGCGATTGGCAGTCTCGGCCTGTTCGCGGGCTGCTTGCTCCCGCGCCAGCAGTTGAGCGCGTTCGGATTCCAGACGCTTTTGTTCTGTGACGTCGCGCAAGGTGACAGTGGCCAGGATAACTTCGCCTGCTTGATTTCGTACTGGCGTACCCCCATAACTACCGATCCAAACTCTGCCGGTATCGATACGCCGAACCTGCACTTCATAATTGCAAAAGGTCTCGCCTCCAAGTGCCCGTGCCAAAGGCCACTCTGCGATTGGAACTAACTCGCCGCTCAGGTTTCGAACCTCAAACGTATCGGGGAACTCTCTAAGGTGTCTGCGCACCTGCTCAACGCTGTCGTACTCATGGAGGGCCAGCGCTGTGGGGTTGAAGGTCAAAATATTGCCCTGTGGGTCAGCGATCACCAATCCCTCAGTCATGCTCTCAACCACGGCCTGTAACTGGGCCAGGTTTGCCTGCATGGCCTCGGTCGCCAATCTCAGCTCTTCCTGGGCTTGCTTCCGCTCAGTGGTTTCGTGGAAATAGATCGACAGGCCCTCTTGAGAGGGATAGAGGTGGACTTCAAACCAGGCAGCGAAAGGGGCGTAGAACTCTTCGATTTCAAGCGTGACTTGCTCAGCAACCGCCTGTCGCAAACTAGTTTCGAAGGCTGATCCGATAATTGCTGGAAATGCCTGCCACACGCTTTGCCCCAGCAGTTCCTCGCGGGGTTTGCGCAACAGCCGCTCTGCTTCCTGATTCACATAGATGTAACGCCACTCGTGATCCAGGGCGATGAAGGCATCTGAAATGCTTTCGAGAATATTGTCGATCCGTCTGCGGGCCGCCTCCCGGCGCAACTGGCCCATCTCTAAGGTGGCACCAACGCGGGCCAGCAGCTCGCGGGCAGAGAAGGGCTTGATCAGGTAGTCATCTGCTCCCACAGCTAAGCCTTCGACGGCCTCTGTCTCCCCAGCGCGAGCACTCAGCAGGATGATCGGCACCTCCCTAGTTTGAGAATCGGCCCGCAATTGCCGCACCAGTTCAAAGCCGTCTAGCCCTGGCATCATCACGTCGCTGAGAACGAGGTCTGGCATTTGGTGCCGAATCGCTGCCAAAGCTGCCGCACCATCCGCCACCGTCGTTACAGCATATTGCTCACTCAGTAGCCGCCGGACATAATCGCGCATGTCTGCGTTGTCGTCGGCTAGAAGGATGCGAGACTGTTGCAAGTTGCGGCTTGCAGGGTGGCGGTTGGAGGTTGGAGGTTCAGGGGTGCCAATCGAGTCTGGTTGCCAAGCTTGGGTTTCTGCCTCGTCTGGTAACCAGCGCAGCGCTTCCTCAACAAAGGGAGATGCCCCTAGGGCCGTAGAGGCTAAGCTGCGAGCGGCGTTGATGCGCTCAGAGGGAAGGTGGGCAGTGCCAGTGGGAATGCTGACGGTAAACGTGCTGCCCTCGCCCAGAACGCTAATGACCTCCACCGTACCGCCATGCAGATGGACCAACTCCTGCACCAGAGATAGACCAATGCCTGAGCCTTCGTAGGTCCGGCCCTGTGCTCCTTGCACGCGATGGAAGCGATCAAATAAGTGCGGCAGTTCTTGCTGTGGAATGCCAGTGCCGGTATCGCGGACCGCTAGCTCAACCGCCTCTCCAGCCCAGTGCAGACCAACGGTGATTTCTCCCTCAAGTGTGAACTTGAAGGCGTTGGAGAGTAGGTTGAGAACGATTTTTTCCCACATTTCCCGGTCCACATGCACGGGCTCCGGTAGCGCGGGACAGTTCACCACTAGCCTTAGACCGGCTCGCTCAATCGCTGAGCGAAAGACACTAGCCAGGTCTGCGGTGAGGGTGGCGAGATCGGTGGGCTCATAGACGGCCTGAACCCGGTCTGCCTCAATGCGCGAGAAATCCAGAAGCGTGTTGACTAACTTGAGCAGGCGCAAGCTGTTGCGGTGCAGGACTTCGACGCGCTGACGCTGCTGGGGTGGCAGTGGCGCTTCGCTATCGGCTAGCGCGTCTTCCGCTGGTCCCAACATCAGCGTGAGGGGCGTGCGGAACTCGTGAGACACATTGCTGAAAAATGTGGTTTTAGCGCGGTCCAGCTCAGCCAGAGCTTCCGCGCGCTGCCGTTCTTCCTCGTAAGCCTGAGCATTGCGCACCAGAACTGACACCTGACCTACCAGCAGCTCGTAAAACGAGCGGTAGCCTTCGTCGAGGGCGCGATTAGGACTGACGCCTGCGATGAGCACGCCGAGCGGTTCAGCTTGCCTAGAGGAGGCAATCGGCATGACCAGAGCTGAGTGAACCAACTCTTGCCAGGGACCACCCGCCACAGCCAGGTGCTCGTCAACTGCCTCAACTAAGACAGTTTCGCCAGCACAGGCACGCTCTAGAGGCCGGATCTGGTTCTGCCCGCTGCGGAGGTCAACCAACTGTGGACTAGCAGCTTCGCCTACTGGAAGCCCCACCGCACCATGCAGGCGAAGCGTTTTGCCATCCGGTTCGTGCAGATAGAGGAGTGCAAAGGGGACATCGAGGGGGTGTGCGGCTATCGCTGCAACGATATCGAGGCAGGTTGCCTCCACACTGCGAGTCTCGCCTGCCTTCGCTGCCAAATCGCGCAACAGCCGCAGCCGCCGTTCGCCTAGAATTTGCTGCGTAACCTCGCTACAGACGGCAAGCATGCCGACGATTTGGCCGGAATCGTCCTCAGCGGGAGCGTGGGAAACGCTGAAGTAGGACTCTTCGCGGTAGCCGGAGCGCTCCATAACCAGCATGAGCGCCGGTAGCCAGTTGGCCACCCCTGTCGCCATGACTTCCTCGATCATCGGGCCGAGCGTGTCCCAGGCTTCGGCAAGGGTGATGCGAATGTCAAGGCCTAGCGCGGCGGGGTGCTTATCGCCGATCAGCTGAGAGTAGGCATCGTTGTAGAACTGAATGAGCTCAGGGCCCCAGGTAAGGACCATGGGATAACGTGAGGCCAACAGTGTTTTGACTAGCGATTTGAGGCTTTGCGGCCAGGTGGCCATCGGTCCCAGCGTAGTTTTGGACCAGTCGAAGCAGCTGATGCGCTCAGCCATGCCGCCACCCTTGGCTAAGACCGCTGCCGCTGTGGCATCATTCGGGGCTCCATTACCTGTCACCAAATCGTCTGGAGGTGAGGGCAAGTTAGAGCTTAGCTCCGAGGAGGCTCTACTTGGTTCCTCTTGAAGACTTGGTTCACCCTGAAACCGTGGTTGAGCAGCAGACTCCATGTTCACATTCTAGAAAGACTTGCCTAGTCAGACGGCTGCGTCTCCTTATGCCACTCTAACGAAAATCAGCTTGCACTCCTCTGGACAATTAGGGGCAAGCGTGACCGCTTCAGCTCTACTCTGTATCTATTTTGTCTCTATGTAAAGGTCATTAATTGATGATTTAACAATGCTATCTAACTCATTTTCTGGGCTGCTCTTATAGAAGCAGACAAACAGTAAAAGCAGCTCCCTGACCGCACTGCTATTTGCCTTGACACTGCCACTGTGGGTTTCAGAAATGCGTTTGGCAATCGCTACATCCAGGCCACTGCTATTGCCATGACGGCAGGGATTTGTGGTGTAAAATTGCGCGACAGTGTGGAGTAAAATGCGAGGTCATCAGCCCATTGTTCTACCGACTTGTGCTCAAGTTTATGATTAAGCTCATAGTTAAATTAATAATCAGGATTGATCATTAAGAGTGATTTGCCGAACGGCGTCGGAGCACAGCTCTAATACGGTTCAGGAGTTCACTGATATGAAGGGCTTAGTAATGTAATCATCTGCGCCTGCCTCAAAAGCGCGGACTTTATCAATTTTTTATACCCAAAGAGGGTGACGGTCGACTAATGTAACGGCGTAGAGCGATAGAAGATACAAAAAAACGGGTTGAGTTCCGCAAACTAAAGGAAAGGACAAACCGGGTGAATCCCTTCTGTTGCTGAATTAGTGAAGCAAGGTAATGATGCCTGCTGTCCAGCAGGTTCGTCCTGTAAAATACGCCAGATAATACTCTTTACCCCATTATCCCAGGCCTCTGCCGCCCCACAGAGCCTGAAACTGGGTCTTGAGTCGTGATCCACAGTCAGCGCTGCTTAAAGGATTTGAACATGTCAACCCAACAGTTAGTCAGAGAAGCGGGTGATCTCGACCCCCAACAGCTTCTGCACACTCTGGCGGCGGTTAAGAGAGGCGACTTCTCGGTTCGCATGCCTATTGACCAGGTTGGTTTAGCAGGCAAGATCGCTGACACGCTCAACGACATCATTGACCTGAACGAGCGGATGGCAGCAGAGCTAGACCGCATCGGTACCGTGGTTGGCAAAGAAGGCAAAATCCAAGAGCGAGCCTCTTTAGGTAGTGCAGGCGGATCCTGGAAGCGCAGCGTTGACTCGGTCAATACATTAATCACTGATTTGGTTCAGCCCATGGCTGAGACCTCACGGGTAATCCGGGCAGTTGCCAATGGCGATTTGTCGCAAACGATTGCGCCAGGTATTGAAGATCGACCGCTGAAGGGCGAATTCCTGCAAACTGCGCAGATCGTCAACACGATGGTGGACCAACTCAGTTCCTTTGCCTCTGAGGTCACCCGTGTGGCTCGCGAAGTGGGTACTGAAGGCAAACTGGGCGTCCAAGCCGAAGTGACAGGGGTTGCAGGCACCTGGAAGGACCTGACCGACTCGGTCAACTCAATGGCTGGCAACTTGACGGCGCAGGTGCGCAACATCGCCGAAGTCACCACAGCTGTAGCCAATGGCGACTTGTCCAAAAAAATCACCGTCGATGTCAAAGGTGAAATCCTGGAGCTGAAGAACACGATCAACATCATGGTGGATCAGCTCAACTCCTTTGCCTCTGAGGTAACGCGGGTGGCCCGCGAGGTAGGCACCGAAGGCAAACTGGGCGTGCAGGCTGATGTCAAAGGTGTGGCCGGGACCTGGAAAGATCTGACCGATTCGGTGAACTCGATGGCTGGCAACTTGACGGCGCAGGTGCGCAACATTGCCGAAGTGACCACGGCAGTAGCCAATGGTGACCTGTCCAAGAAGATTACCGTCGATGTCAAAGGCGAAATCCTGGAGCTGAAAAACACGGTCAACGTGATGGTGGACCAGCTCAACTCCTTTGCTTCTGAGGTCACCCGGGTAGCCCGCGAGGTGGGCTCCGAAGGCAAGCTGGGCGTGCAGGCCGAAGTGCGCGACGTGGCGGGCACTTGGAAAGACCTCACCGAGTCGGTGAATTTCATGGCGGGCAGCTTGACGGCTCAAGTGCGCAACATTGCCGAAGTGACCACGGCGGTAGCCAACGGTGACTTGTCCAAGAAGATCACCGTGGACGTCAAGGGCGAAATCCTGGAGCTGAAAGACACGATCAACGTGATGGTGGATCAGCTCAGCTCCTTCGCCTCTGAGGTCACCCGTGTGGCTCGCGAGGTGGGTACCGAAGGCAAGCTGGGTGTGCAAGCTGAAGTGCGCGGTGTGGCGGGCACCTGGAAAGATCTGACCGACAACGTCAACTCGATGGCTGGCAACCTCACGGGCCAAGTGCGGAACATTGCCGAAGTTGCGACGGCAATTGCCAATGGCGACCTGTCCAAGAAAATCACCGTCGATGTCAAAGGTGAAATCCTGGAGCTGAAAAACACGATCAACATCATGGTGGATCAGCTCAACTCCTTTGCCTCTGAGGTGACGCGGGTAGCCCGCGAGGTGGGCTCCGAAGGGAAGTTGGGCGGTCAGGCTGAAGTGCGCGGCGTGGCGGGGACTTGGAAAGACCTAACCGACTCAGTGAACTTCATGGCGGGCAGCTTGACAGCCCAGGTGCGCAACATTGCCGAAGTGACCACGGCAGTGGCGAACGGTGACTTGTCCAAGAAGATCACCGTGGACGTCAAGGGCGAGATCTTGGAGCTGAAGAACACGATCAACATCATGGTGGATCAGCTCAACTCCTTCGCCTCTGAGGTGACGCGGGTAGCGCGGGAGGTGGGTACCGAAGGCAAACTGGGCGTGCAAGCCGAAGTGCGCGGCGTGGCCGGGACCTGGAAGGACCTGACCGACTCAGTGAACTCGATGGCCGGCAACCTCACGGCCCAGGTGCGCAACATTGCCGAAGTGACCACCGCAGTGGCGAAAGGCGATCTCTCCAAGAAGATCACCGTCGATGTCAAGGGCGAGATCTTGGAGCTGAAGAACACGATCAACATCATGGTGGATCAGCTCAGCTCCTTCGCCTCTGAGGTGACGCGGGTGGCTCGCGAGGTGGGCACTGAAGGCAAACTGGGCGTGCAAGCTGAGGTGCAGGGGGTCGCTGGCACCTGGAAAGACTTGACCGATAACGTCAACTCAATGGCTGGCAACCTCACGGGCCAGGTGCGTAACATCGCCGAGGTTGCAACTGCGATCGCCAATGGCGACTTGTCCAAGAAAATCACAGTGCAAGTCAAAGGCGAAATTCTGGAGCTGAAGAACACGATCAACGTGATGGTGGATCAGCTCAGCTCCTTTGCCTCTGAGGTCACGCGGGTGGCCCGTGAGGTAGGCTCCGAAGGCAAACTGGGTGTACAAGCTGATGTCCGGGGTGTGGCCGGGACCTGGAAGGACCTGACCGAATCGGTGAACTTCATGGCGGGCAGCTTGACGGCTCAGGTGCGCAACATCGCCGCTGTGACGACGGCAGTAGCCAATGGCGACCTGTCCAAAAAGATCACTGTCGATGTCAAAGGCGAAATTTTAGAGCTGAAGAACACGGTCAACACGATGGTGGACCAGCTCAACTCCTTTGCCTCTGAGGTGACGCGGGTGGCGCGGGAAGTGGGCTCCGAAGGCAAGCTGGGCGTGCAAGCCGAAGTGCGCGGTGTGGCTGGGACCTGGAAGGATCTGACTGAATCGGTGAACTTCATGGCGGGCAGCTTGACGGCCCAAGTGCGCAACATCGCTGAAGTGACCACGGCGGTGGCCAACGGTGACTTGTCCAAAAAAATCACCGTGGACGTCAAAGGCGAAATTTTAGAGCTGAAGAACACGATCAACACGATGGTGGACCAGCTCAACTCCTTTGCCTCTGAGGTCACGCGGGTAGCGCGCGAGGTGGGTAGCGAGGGCCGGTTGGGAGTGCAAGCCTACGTGCGCGGCGTAGCCGGAACCTGGAAGGATCTGACCGATTCGGTGAACTCGATGGCCGGCAACCTCACGGCGCAGGTGCGCAACATCGCTGAGGTGACCAAGGCGGTGGCCAACGGTGACTTGTCCAAGAAGATCACGGTCGATGTCAAAGGCGAGATCTTGGAGCTGAAAGACACGATCAACGTGATGGTGGATCAGCTCAGCTCCTTTGCCTCGGAGGTGACGCGGGTGGCCCGCGAGGTGGGCACCGAAGGCAAACTAGGGGGGCAGGCGCAGGTGCGCGGCGTGGCGGGCACTTGGAAAGACTTGACTGACAACGTCAACTCGATGGCTGGTAACTTGACTGCCCAGGTGCGAGGTATCGCCAAAGTAGTGACAGCGGTGGCTAATGGCGACTTAAAACGCAAGTTAATGCTAGAAGCCAAGGGCGAAATCGAAACCCTGGCCGACACGATTAACGAGATGATCGATACCCTAGCCACATTTGCCGATCAGGTGACTACTGTGGCTCGTGAGGTGGGCATTGAGGGCAAGCTGGGGGGTCAGGCTAGAGTGCCAGGCGCTTCAGGAACCTGGCGCGATCTGACAGACAACGTCAACGAGCTAGCGGCCAATCTAACCACGCAGGTACGAGCCATCGCAGAGGTGGCCATCGCTGTAACCAAGGGCGATTTAACCCGGTCGATTGCTGTGGAAGCGCAAGGCGAGGTTGCGGTCCTCAAAGACAACATCAACCAGATGATCGCCAACCTGCGCGAGACCACGCAGAAGAACACCGAGCAAGACTGGTTGAAAACCAACCTGGCGAAATTCACCCGTATGCTGCAAGGTCAGCGCGATTTGCTGACCGTTTCCAAACTGATTTTGTCGGAACTGGCGCCGCTGGTTTCGGCCCAACATGGGGTCTTTTACTTAGTTGAAGAAGGCATGCGCGATCGTGCCGGGCAGGACCCATTGCAACTGCCCGCCTATCTCAAACTACTTAGCACCTATGCCTATCGTGAGCGCAAGCGCTTGGCCAATCGGTTTGAAATGGGCGAAGGTTTGGTCGGACAGTGCGCTCTGGAAAAGGAACGGATTCTGCTGACCGAAGTGCCGGATGATTACATCAAAATCAGTTCCGGACTGGGAGAGTCTGTGCCTCTCAATGTTGTGGTGTTGCCGGTCCTGTTCGAGGGTCAGGTAACCGCTGTGATCGAGCTGGCTTCGTTCCGGCACTTCAGCGAAATTCACCTATCTTTCTTCGATCAGCTCACCGAAAGTATTGCCATCGTGCTTAATACGATTGCAGCCAGTATGCGAACTGAGGAATTGCTCAAACAATCCCAATCTCTGGCCGAAGAATTGCAAACGCAGCAAGCCGAATTGCGCGAGACCAACAAGCGCCTAGAACTGCAAGCACAGTCCCTGAAAGCGTCTGAAGAACTGCTCAAGAACCAGCAGGAGCAATTGCAGCAAACCAATGAAGAATTGGAACAGAGATCGCAATTGCTAGCTCTGCAAAACCAAGAAGTTGAGCGCAAGAATCTGGAGATCGAGCAGGCCAGACGCTCTCTGGAAGAGAAGGCGGAGCAATTAGCTCTAACCTCCAAGTACAAGTCCGAGTTTCTGGCCAATATGTCCCATGAACTGAGGACGCCACTCAACAGTCTGCTAATTCTGGCGCGGTTACTAACCGATAACCCCGAAGGAAATTTGACTTCCAGGCAAGTCGAATACAGCCGCACCATTCATTCGGCTGGAACTGACTTGTTAGGGCTGATCAATGACATTCTGGATCTGGCCAAAATCGAGTCCGGCACGATGTCAGTGGACATTGACCAAGTGGTCCTGACTGAAGTCGCTGGTCAAATGGAGCGTAACTTCTGGCAAGTCGCTCATGATAAAGGTCTGAGTTTTATAACTGAACTGGCACCAGAGCTGCCGAGGGCAATTTATACAGACTCGAAGCGCTTACAACAAGTGCTGAGGAATCTGCTCTCCAATGCCGTTAAGTTCACCGAGCAGGGGCAGGTGCTGCTGCGCGTCTATCGAGCAACCCAGGGCTGGAGCCCTGAGCAGGAAACCCTCAACTACGCCAGTGACGTATTGGCTTTCTCAGTGGTCGATACTGGCATTGGCATTGCCACCGATAAGCAAAAGCTGATTTTCGAGGCATTTCAGCAGGCTGACGGTAGCACTAGCCGCAAATACGGCGGCACTGGCCTGGGCTTATCGATCAGCCGCGAAATTGCTCAGCTGTTGGGCGGCGAAATTCAGCTCAGTAGCCGTCTTGGCGAGGGCAGCACGTTTACGCTCTACTTGCCCCTGACCTACGTGCCCAATGCCGATGCCAGACGACGGTTACGCAATGCAGCCCCCACGCCGGTGAGCACGCCGACGCCAACCGAAACAACCATCCGTCCCTTGGCTCCGGCTGTTACTAATCCGCCGGTGGTTCCGCAACCAGTACTCCCTCAATCACAAACCACGATTGCCGATGACCGCAATGGCATTACGCCAGGGGAGCGTGTGCTGCTGATTGTGGAAGATGACCCTAACTTTGCGCGGTTGCTCTTGGATATGGCACGCCAACAGGGGTTCAAGGGTCTGATTGCGCAAGGCGGCAGTTCTGGTCTGGCTCTGGCCCGAGAATTTAGACCCGATGCCATCCTCTTGGACATCCGCATGCCGGGAATGGATGGCTGGACGGTCTTAGAGCGCTTGAAGCATGACCTAAACACGCGCCATATTCCAGTGCAAATCATTTCGGTGGAGCCAGGGCGGCAACGCGGTTTGCAATTGGGTGCTCTCGCTTATTTGCAAAAGCCCGTGAGCAACGAGGACCTGACTGAAGCGCTAGGCGAAGTCAAGGGGTTTATCGAGCGACCCGTGAAGAACCTCTTGATCGTCGAAGGGGATGAGATACAACGCCAGAGCATTATCAACCTGGTCGGCAACAACGACGTCTATGTCACTGCTGTCGGTACCGGGGCCGCAGCGCTAGAAGCCTTGAGAGCTGGGCCATTTGATTGCATCGTGCTTGATTTGGGCTTGCCCGATATGACCGGCTTTGAGCTGCTGCGCCAAATTCAGCAGGAGGTGAATCTCTGTAAGCTGCCGGTGGTGGTGTATGTCCGGGAAGAGTTAAGCGAGCAAGCCGACGCGGAACTGAAACAGATTGCCGAGACGATCATCCTAAAAGAAGTTCATTCGCCGGAGCATCTGTTGAATGAAACTGTGCTGTTTCTGCATCGCGTGCAAACTAGCTTGACCGAATTCCAGCGACAAATGCTGGAACGGCTCTATGAAGCGGAACCCGTATTGGCTGAGAAGACTGTATTGATTGTGGATGATGATCTGCGCAATATCTTCGCTCTCACCAGTATGTTGGAGCGCTATCGAATGAGGGTTCTCTATGCAGAGAATGGCAGAGATGGCATTGCCGTTTTGCAAAATCACCCTGAGATCGATGTGATTCTAATGGACGTGATGATGCCTGAGATGGATGGTTACGAGACCATGCAAACCATCCGTCAAATGAACCAGTTCAACTCACTGCCCATGCTGGCGCTTACAGCCAAAGCCATGCCAGGAGACCGGGAGAAATGCATCGAAGCGGGGGCTTCTGACTACATTGCCAAACCTGTTGATAGCGAGCAGTTGTTGTCGCTGTTACGGGTCTGGCTGTCCAATCGCTCGTCCTGATTTGCTGTTCTGATTCGCTGTTCTAATTTACGTTCGTGGCGTTAAAAGTGAGGCGCGACAAATTCTCCCCTCTGACCCCTCTCCCAATCAGACTTGGGAGAGGGAAACCGGCTCACTTTTTAACCACTACACATTGACCCCTTCCAACCCCCCTTAGCAAGGGGAGGAGCCGTAGACGGTGGGGTTTAATTGGTAGCTCTCATTTAGAAAATCGTCTCAGGGTTCAAAGTTCAAACTCTTCTCTGACACTGACATCGCCAAAGCTGACCTCGACACTGAAATGCTGTCCGGATGTCCCTCTGAAGGGTTTGAGTTGGATGTAATTGTCCTGGTTTCTCGATTGAACTTCTTGAAGAATTCTGTCAGTTTGAGATAACAAACTCAGATTGAGATTGGTGGGTAAGTACCTGGCTCCACCAACTGGATGCAGTTGAATCAAAACCCCGATTTTTTCCTGCGGTTCTCTAGTGGTTGTCACGAGCAGGGCAACACTTTGATCGTCTAGATGTATGCCCAGGTCAACTAATTTGCCGCGTTTCACACTGGTTTGCATCTGGCGAGTACTAATTGCGAGATCCATGCCTGGACCCAGCAACGAATCAAGCGCTTGCCAGCCTTCGTCCACCAAACCCTGTAGCCATTGGCCCAATTTGTTTACGGTTGCAGGGTTTGTGCCTGTTGGGTTTGGATTGGGCTGGTTTGGATCAGGCTGATTTGTAGTGATCGGGCTTGTAGTGGTTTGAGAAGATACCGCTTCAGTTGGGGCAACTGGTAAGGGAATCGCGTTTGGCTCTAGACAACGGCAGTAGACCAATAAATGATTGGGTTCGGCATCCCACAGAGACAGAGGTAGATGGTAAAAGCCGTTAGAAGGTTGCCGGTTTGTGCTTAGATAACTGCTTAACTGGTCATAACGCAGGAAGCCTCTAACTAATACCTGCTCCTCTTCTTCTGCGACCTCAAGCACAACATAGAAATGGGCAGCAAGTTCAGGAACCTCTAGTGAATTGCTGGGCACATTAACCAGTTCGTCCAATAGGTGCTCAGTGGTGATTAGGCCCAACTTAAACTCGCCAACTGTGAGATAGCAAATTGTCTGGCTAGCAGTTTCATCTGTGGCAATGCCTCGGCTGAGCCTTTGCTCGGGCAACCGTTCTTGCAGCCAGGTTTCAAAACCAGACAGGGCTAGCCCATTGAGATAACGTTGCCACTGGTTCTCTTCGTTAGTGGCGAGTTGGGCGTCGATTTGAGCCTGTTCAAAATGCTCTGTTTCGAGCCAGATTGTTGGCGGTAGAGAGAGCCTGAGGTCCGTTGGATTGACCAGTGAATCGAGCATCATCTTACTCCTAGTAGATGAGAATGCTGAGTACCGAACGCAATTGCTGGGCGTATACGCTGTCGAGTGAGCGGTTTTTACCTGCCCTGATTTCGGTGGCTGCTGCTTGGAAGATCTCTTGGTCGGCAAATGCCTCGACCTGCTCAGCCAAGTTTTTGAGGTAATCGGGGGCTGGGGGAAGATCAGTCAGGCCCATCGCCTGGGCCTTCTTGAGCATCTGGTCAAGGATCTGCTGCACAGTTCGCTCTCGAACTTGATTGAGTAGATCGCCGGGGTCCAGCACCCGTCTAGTTTGGTCCCAACTGCTCATGCCTAAGCGGGGCGTGATTTCTTTGAGTGAGAGTCCTTGCTCGTAGTAGAGTTGCAAGCCAGGAATTAGGTGCCGGGTTAGGGGGGCGTACTTGCGGCTGTTTTTCAGGCGTTCGATTCGGGCCCGAACCTCTTGCTCGACGGCTTGAACTAGGGCAATCCTGAGTTGTTGGTGCAGAAACTCTAAAAGCTCTTGCTGTTCCAACTCCAGTTCGTTGAGGGAGGTGTAGGGTAAATCTGGTCTGAGGGCGTAATTGCCAGTCTCTGCGTCATAGATATCGAGAGGTTCGCGGTAACTCCAGATGTCGAATTGCCTGAGCTGAGTGGCAGTCTGTTTGAGTTCTTGGAGCAGCTCTGCGGGTGTTTTAACGTTAACCTTGCGGTCTTGCAGGTGCTTCTGCATTTCCGCTAGTTGAGGGCCGGAGGGATCGGGGCAGCGCTTGAGTCCCTGTTGCCGTTGTTGCAAGCGGTCGCGCCGGTAGACGGCGTGGAAGACTTCGACTAGATGGCGTTCGCGAGCCGATAGGCGTTCGAGTTGTTTGGGTCTAGCCCGGTTTAGCAGGGCCCAGTCGCTGAGATGCTTAAAGCCAAAGTTAGATAGAAATTCTTTGAGTTCTGGGTTTTGTTTAGTGTGCAAATGGGCCCAATTGTCTAGGCTTAAGCTGGTGGGTGCATTGGGCTTGAAGGTTCTAAGAACTTCAACGGAGAAAAATTTATAAGCGGTTGTTTGAGTTTTACCTTGTTTATCTTGAATGAGTTGAGTTTTACCGTCTTTGTCTAAAAGAATGAGTGCTTTGCCGTCATCATTGAGCACGAAGGGTAGCAAGTCGCGGTAGGTAAAGGGCTTGTCGCCACCAAAGAGAGAGTCAATAGTTTTGCAGGCTTTGAGGATGGGATAGGAGACAAGGCAGCGCAGGCAAAGCCCAGCCTGGACGGCAGTGGTGGGGTCAGAGGGTTCGGTCTGATCAGGTCGGGTTTGAAACTGAGCCAGCAAAGCAGCTTGAATATCCTCGTTCTGTAGATGGTCTAGGTTTGAGGACTTCTGGGTCTTCAATTCCTGTCTTTGTTTTTGAAAAAAATCTTGGGCTAGAGGAACGGGGTAGCACTCATAGCCAACTCCCTGGTTGGCAGGATTAATGCGGCAAATTTTCCAATACTTCGATGCAATATCCATGCGGGTGACCTGTTCCTTGCCTCGGCTGAATTCCTCGTCTAGTGCATTAAACCTAAACCTACAAAAGATATGTAGATTCAGCCCCTTGAGCTAATGCAGTTTTCCTAACACTGGATCAGCACGACTAGAGTTGGTATGGATTAGTTTAGAATATCTGATTTAGCCTACGCCTCTGAGTAGGCTTTGATACCCATTGGTGTAAGTAATTGAGATGTCTGGGCTGCTAGTGGGTAAGAGAAGGCACTTGGGCTGGCAGGGGCCTAGTTATTTGAAGTGCTATTTGAAGTGCTATTCGAAGTGTTTTTTGAAACTTAGTTACTCAATAAAAGCTGACTCTCTTGCTGTTTTGACTGCCAACAAGTGCGTTGCAGGGTGCATCTAGGTTGCATAAGTTGGTCGAAGTGTACCTATGGAAAGGTGGAGACGAAAAAGTAAATGTGGTCAGTTTCAGGGCTGGCTTGGTCCTAGCCTCTGATGACTGGATGAACTGTTGTTAGGCTTCCGTGAAGAGTACGTCTTAATCGTTGTCAACCCACTCAGGCAAAAACCATGAAACTAATCTACAGGGCTCTTGTTCTTGAATATAAGCCCCTTCCTTCACAACTATACCGCAAGCCTCATGCAGTGAACTGGCGCTTTCAGATTCCGGGTGAGGTTTATGGGGAGCAACCAAGACCTGTAACTACTTATCGTCAACCCCGCGCTATTAACTGGCGGTATCAAGTTGCTGTGGAGGGCTAAATGCGAAATTATCTACAAACGGCCCAAACGGTGCATACTTCTCAGATTCAAGCTGGCAAACAACCAGATGCTGAGCTCAACGTTCTGATAGGGTGCTCCATTATGTTTTTTCCTATACTTGTTGCTTTAACGGTTTGTGGCTATCGAAGATATCGTGCTACGGCCTTGAAGCAGAAGATACAGCTGCTGGAAAGGTTGTGGTGCCTTGAAGCGGGAAAAACAATTTCTTAAAGCGAATGACTGACAGTAGAGCCAATCAAAACCAATCGCTATTTTGGAGGGCTAGAAGTCTGCTTTCAGTAAGCGATTGCGGCGATTTGGGTTAGAAGTACCCGGCAGGGTACTATACGCGCTAATGCAGGCTCTCTTAATCTTTAGATGTGAGCAAGTGACTCACGATTAAGTGCATTCAACTAACAGGAGAACAACATGGTTACTGATGAAACGAAGCTAAGCAGTGCTCTTGAAGCAAAGCTGTCTACAGTGCTCCCTGAATTGCAGCAGTTGCTTAAGGAGCATGGAGTAACGGAACCTACTCAGATTATTCTTAACGTTGGCTCGTCTAACTCAAGCTTGGCTTCTGAGGAAATTGGTACCAAGTGTACAAAAGCATGGGATTCGGTAAAGGAAGCTTGGGTATGCAGGTAAAGGCTTTTAGGATCTGCTGTCCTTTGGTCAATTCGTTTTGAATACTCTAAAAAGGAATCTTTTGGGAGTAAAGAGACTCTGAAATACGCCTATCTAGCCAGCAAATTCTGAAGACCAAGCTCTCGATTTTAACTTAGCTATTCAGTAGAGCGGTTCTTGCCTTTGGGAACCGCTCTATTGTGTAAGCATCTGCTAAACCTATACATTGCCCATTAAATTTTTTAGGGTCTGAATAAATAAGACAATTTGTTGGTCTGACTAGATAAGTAAGAGAAAGCATGAGTTCTGTTCATTTTTTTCTGATTTCTGAAATTAAGGAGAGCCTAGATATGCCCTTAAAACAGTTTTGTAAAATTCGCTGACCCTTGATCAATCTGTGTTAGATACTCTTGAACAGAACTTTCTTGGAGTCGGTAAACTTTGAGATGTATTAAGGTCGAGCAGCAGATTTTAGGGATTAAAGCTCTTGTTACCTGATTAGCTATGGGTGGTCTTTGCCCTCAGAGATTGCTCTACCATCAAGTATTGCTCAGTCTGCTCTCAGTACCGATCTGTAGTAGCTTTGACAGGATATGGTTTCTTTGAGAAAGCCTATCCAATGCCTCAAAGCAAGATCAGTAGATTCTGGCACCTGAAACTGTTCAGTTCTCTAGCAATCAGTGGCGTGCTTACCCTCTCGGCAAGTCGTGCCTGCGCTCAGGTGACGCCAGATGCAACACTGGGAGCGGAGCGCTCTGTTGTCCGTTCGGAGGTTAGCAATGGCTCTCCTCGTCAGCAGATTGACGGCGGTGCAACTCGTGGCACCAATCTGTTCCACAGCTTCCGATCCTTCAATGTCGGTGAGGGACAGAGTGTCTATTTCCGGAATCCTGCGGGCATCGAGAACATTATTGGTCGGGTGACAGGCAGAAACCGTTCTAATATCCAAGGCACGCTTGGTGTCTTGGGGGGCAATGCTAACTTATTTCTGCTTAACCCTAACGGGTTTATCTTTGGCCCCAATGCCCGCCTAGATATTAAAGGTTCGTTTGTTGCAACTTCAGCGAATGCCATCCAGTTTGGCAACCAGGGCTTCTTTAGCAGTTCTGCCCCTGGTTCTCCTCCCTTACTAACAGTTAATCCATCAGCTTTTTTGTTTAATCAGGTTGCTCATGGCTCTATTATCAATCGTTCAATAGCACCATCAGCAACTAGCGTAGGTGGGCTTCAGGTGGGTGATGGCCGTAGTTTGCTGCTATTGGGTGGCAATGTGAGCTTAGAAGGTGGAATGGTGAATGCCCCTGAGGGTCGGGTAGAGATAGGAGGAGTTACAGGGCCAGGAACAGTAGGGTTAAGTGTAGATGGCAGTGATCTGCATTTAAGTTTTCCTGATAACGTAGCGCGGGCAGATATCTCCCTAACTGCTGGTGCTGTAGTTGATGCGAGTGGTGAGGGGGGAGGTGCTATCCAGGTTCAAGGTAGACGCGTATCGGTTAGCGGTGGGTCTAAGTTAGAAGCTCTGACCCTAGGAGCGGAGCCAGGGGAAGACGTGACCGTGAACGCCTCCGAAGTTGTGGAGTTGTTTGGATTCTCTCGGCGCGGTACTTTAACGACTCAGGCTCGTGGTACCGGACGCGGTGGAGACATCACAATTCGCACGCGGAGGCTAGTTGTTCGAGGTGGGGCGCAAGTATCCACCGGAACTATTAGCGAGGGTGATGCAGGGCGATTAACGGTAAATGCCTCTGAATCTGTAGAGGTAGTAGGTACTGATGGTGAAGATGTCAATAGTGGTTTGATTGCTAACACTGCTGCTGCTGGAGATGCGGGTAGCCTAGAGATCAACACCAGAAGATTAATTGTTCGAGATGACGGATTGATATCGTCATCGGCTACTCTATTTCCAGGTCCTAATGGCGAAGCTATACCAGCAACAGGCCAAGGAGGTAACATCACCATTAATGCTTCTGAATCTGTAGAATTAGGAGATGGACAGATAGGTACGGAGACTTTAGGCCCAGGAGATGCTGGCAACTTAACCATCAACACTAGTAGGTTGTTAGTTGAGTCTGGGAGCTTTATATCAACTCAAGCCACATCGGGTGATGAATTCGAGGGCTATATACCAGATCTGAGCAAACTTACAGGAAACGCAGGCGACTTAACTATCAACGCCAGCAGCCTGCTTATTCAGACTGGGGGAACCATAGCAGCTAATAGCGAAACCTTAGGAAGAGCAGGCAATATTGCCATTGATGTCCGTGATACGTTGCAAGCCAACAACGGTAGGATCGCCACCTTAGCCAATCGATCCTCTGGCGGAGCAATTAACATCAGGGCAGGAGCCATCCGCTTAGAAGGCAACAGTAACATCACCACGAGTGTCCTTAGAGGTGCAGGTGGCGGTGGCGACCTCACCCTCAAAGCCCCCTCGATTTTTGCCTTTGGCGATAGCGATATCCTGGCTTACTCCAGAGACGGACGCGGCGGCAACATCACCCTCGACACCCTCGCCTTCTTCGGTCAGAACTACACTCCCGCCCCACTCAACATCGACCCAGAAACCCTCAACGACAATGGCCGCGTAGACATCAACGCCCAAGGTAGACTCGGCAGTGGCGTCGTTAACCTGCCAGAAGTGAACCCTCTTCAAGGCTTACTGGGACTGTCCGCCGAGCTGACCGATGTCTCCAACCAAATTGCCCAAAACTGTAGAGCCGACGTCATCGCCGGAACCAGCCAATTCCTGATCACCGGGCACGGCGGCCTACCCCCCGACAGCAGTGAAATGCTCAGCCGCGAAGCCGTCCTGGCAGACCTGGGCGTTCCCGCTCAACCCGGAGCGCAACAGGCAAGCATCTCTGCCCCTGCACCAACCCTCAATGCCTCTACCCCTCAACGCCTAGTGGAAGCCCAAGGCTGGGTGAAGAATGCAGAGGGCGAGATTATGCTCGTCGCTCAACCCCCCACCACCACGCTGCAAGCAAGCAGGCAAGCCACCAATACCTGCTCCAGCCCCTGATGCGCCTGCCTGGGATCGGAGAAGCCCCAGCCGAAATCGAGGAACGCTAATCCAGAGTCGAGAAACGCTCAAGCGGAATCGAAGAACGCTAACCCGGAATCGAGAAACGACTAAGTGAAATCGAGAAACACTGACCCAAAATCAAAAAACGCTTAGGCGAAATCGAGAAACGCTAACCCGGAATCGAGAAACGACTAAGTGAAATCAAAGAACGCCAGCCCGAAAACCAATCAATACTTACACGGAATCGGATAACGCTTAACCAAAGCTTATGAACTCTGGCCCCCGAAGCAGACGCCACCGCCAACTCAGCCGCCGCCTATACCTGCTCCTTGGCGCTTGCCTCGGTCTACTTGTCGCCCTCAGCCTTCAGCTACTCTCCGCCCAACCCAGCACCGGAGGACCCCTCCCCCAACCCCAACCCCCCAGGGAGAGGGGAGCCGGACCTAGTGTCAGCCACGATCTAAACGCTAACACTCTGCCTCCCCCTTCCCTCACAGGGAAGGGGGCCGGGGGGTTAGGTCTCCAAGCTTCAGCCTCCGGAGGACCCCTCCCCCGCAGGGAGAGGGGAGCCGGAGTTTTGCCTTCCCCAGCCCAACTCTTCCCTCAGTCTTTCCCCAACGACGAAAGAAGAACCAAAACCTTGCCTCCCCCTTCCCTCACAGGTTCCCTCACAGGTTCCCTTACAGGCAAGGGGGCCGGGGGCTTAGGTCCCACAGACTTAGCCAGCCAGGGCCGTAGCCTCTACGAAGCCGGACGGTTCGCCGAAGCTGCTGCTATCTGGCGACAAACGGTCCAAGCCTACCAGGCGCAGGGGGATCACTTGAACCAGGCAATGGCGTTGAGCAATCTTTCGCTGGCCGAGCAGCAATTGGGGCACTGGTCCGAGGCCAGCCAAGCCGTTACCGATAGTCTGCGTTTGCTTCAGGAGCCAAGTCGCGGCAATACCCAAGACCATTTGCGCATCCTCGCCCAAGCCCTAAATACGCAGGCTGGCCTGCAATTGGCTCAGGGCAACCCAGACCAGGCACTCACCACCTGGCAACAGGCCACCACTACTTACCGTCAAGTTGGCGATACGGTTGGCGTAGCGCGCAGCCAGATTAATCAAGCCCAAGCCCTGCAAGCCCTAGGGCTGAACCTGCGAGCAACCGAAACGCTCAACCAGATTAGCCAAAGCCTGGATTCGGCCCCCGACTCCCCCCTCAAAGCCGCCGCTCTGCGCAGTTTCGGCAACGCCCTGCGCCTGGTTGGTGACCTCGACCAATGCCGACAAGTGCTGCAACAAAGCCTTGCCATCGCCCAGCGCTTAAATTCGCCTGCGGATCTCAGTGCCTCTCTCTTCAACCTGGGCAATCTCAGCCGCGCCCAGCAGGATCCGCAAGCCGCCTTAGCCTTCTATCAACAGGCCGCAACTGCCTCAGCCGCGCCAACTAGTCAAGTTCAAGCCCAACTGAAACAACTCAACCTGTTGCTAGAGCTGAAGCGACTGGACGCCGCCCAAGCTCTCTGGCCCCAGCTTCGAGACCAAATCACCAGCCTGCCCATCGGACAGACCGCCATCTATGCTCAGGTCGATTGGGCGCAGAACCTAACCCGGCTCAAGCAACTGACTCCGGCTCAAGCTCCGACCTGGCTAGACATCGCCCAACCCCTGGCCAAAGCCATTCAGCAAGCCAAAAGCCTGGGCGATCCCCGCGCCCAATCCTACGCTCTGGGCAGTCTCGGTGCCCTGTACGAACAGACCCAGCAGTGGCCAAGCGCCCAGGATCTCACCCAGCAAGCCCTGCTCCTGGCTCAAGCCATCGATGCCCCCGATGTTGCCTACCAATGGCAGTGGCAATTGGGCCGCATTCTCAAAGCGCAGCAGCAAAACCAGGCCTCGATTGCTGCCTACACCGAAGCCGTCGGTAGCCTCAAAGCCCTGCGCAATGATTTGGCAGCGATCAACTCAGACATCCAGTTTTCTTTCCGCGACAAAGTTGAGCCGGTCTATCGGCAACTAGTCGATTTGCTTCTGCGACCTCAAGGCAGTGCTGAACCAAGCCTGCAAAACCTGACTCAGGCCCGCGTGGTCATTGAGTCGCTGCAACTGGCCGAACTAGACAACTTCTTTCAAACCGCCTGTTTACAGACAACCCCTGTAGTACTCGACCAAGTGGTTGACCAGGAAGACCCCACCGCAGCAGTTTTCTACCCGATCATCTTGCCCGACCGGCTCGAAGTCGTCCTCAAACTGCCCCGCCAACCGCTACGCCACTACAAGACAGCCATCCCTCAGGCCAAAGTCGAAAAGACCCTGGAAGACCTGCGCTTCAATCTCACACGGCCCTACGCCCTGCCCGAAATTAAAGCCCTCTCGCAACAGGTCTACGACTGGCTGATTCGACCCGCAGAACAGGACCTGACCCAGAGCGGCGTCAAAACTCTGGTGTTTGTCCTGGATGGGCTGCTGCGCAACATCCCCATGACCGTGCTTTATGACGGCCAGAATTATCTAGTGCAAAACTACGGGGTGGCGCTCACACCCGGTCTCCAGCTCCTGGGACCCAAGCCCCTGGATCGCCAAGAACTCAGAGCCCTAACTGCCGGGTTAACTCAGGCTCGTAACGGCTTACCGCCGCTCAACTACGTCAGAGATGAGTTATCCGAAATCCAGGCCGAGTTGTCCAGCGTGATGCTACTCGATCAGCAATTCACCGCCAGCAATCTGCAAACCCAAATCAACGCCTCTGCGTTTCGGGTAGTGCACCTCGCCACCCACGGCCAGTTTGGCTCCAAGGCCAAAGAGACGTTTATTCTGGCCTGGGACCGGGCGATCGGCGTCAATGAGTTTAACCAGTTACTCCAGAGCCGCAATCCCCGTCGCGCTGATCAGCCCGTCGAACTGCTGGTCCTCAGTGCTTGCGAAACTGCCGCAGGCGACCGACGCGCCGCTTTGGGACTGGCCGGTGTCGCCGTACGCGCCGGAGCCCGCAGCACCTTGGCCTCGCTGTGGACGCTGGATGATAAAAGCAGCTCGCTGCTGATGGGCAAGTTCTACCAGGGCTTGACCGATGCTGCCCTGACCAAAGCCGAAGCGCTGCGTCAGGCGCAACTGGCCCTGCTGAACAACCGGCAATACCGGCATCCCCGCTACTGGTCGCCCTATGTTCTGCTGGGTAATTGGCTGTAGTTCTAGTCCTAGTTTTAGTTCTGGTCTAGTCAAGCCAATCACCCACTCACATCAGCTAATCAGCCTTGAGGTTAGCGTTGAGGTTCACAGCAGCCCACCACCGGCTCTGTCGCCAGCTTGTCCAGGCCAATCGAACCCAACAAGTCTGCCCAGGTTCGAGCCAGGGCGGCGTTTTGTGGTTGAGTCCGTCGCAGTTCACCCAAGCTGGTTAGAGAGTCGTACCAGATGTCATTGGCTGCGTAGAGGGCGCTGCGCTGCTGTGGCGTAGCACTGGCGAGCTGGCGGCTAAGGTCGGCGCTGGCCGCGACCCGTCGCACCGAACCATCCACAAAGGTAATCGGATCGCCTGAGCGGGGCTTGATCACCGAGAAGTACCAGTGGTAAGCCCGGCCCACTTCTAAGGGCGTTCCGGTTTCGGGTAGGCGCACGCTAACCACCCCCGGCTGTCTCCCCACAGGGGCAAGCGTCGTGCGATAGATATAGCCATCCCGGTCATCCTTCAACACAAACTCCAGAGGGCAGGTTGTGTAGGGCACATAGAACCAGAAGGTGGGATAGGCCGCCGTAGTCAAGCCCCCACCCGCCTCGGCTGGCTCACTGGCCGAGGTTTGCGTGAGCGGCACCAAAGCCGTGAGCGGCTGCGGCCCAGCGGGACAGAGCGGATCGCGGGAGCCTGCCCCCTGCCGCCCACCCGGTAAGCCTGTTGAGGGGGGATGGGGGGGAGCATATTGTTTGGACCCGGCTGCTGGATTCGTCGGACTCGCCGCTGCGGGGGTGAAGGCTATGGTCGTGGGGCCGAGCAGGCTAACCAGAGTTGCTGCAAGGCCAGGGCAGAAAAATGGGGACTGGTAAAAGGCTTTAATTCCAGGCATATCAGAAACTCTTTAAATTCAAGATTTGTGCTGATGCAAGCGGTAGACCACAATGCTGCCGCTGGTTAGGGTTAGAGCCAAGGCTGGCGGAACCAAAGGCACCCAACCCCCCTGCTTGAGGAGGTAAAAACAAAGCCCCCCTAAGACTACAAGCGAAGCCGCCAGACCGGGATAGGCGAGAGAACGCCAACGCCAAATTAGAACACCGCCGACCATGGACCAGCCCCAAATCCAGAGAGCCTCGCCCCACTGGGGCCAGACCCACAGCATGGGTCGCCCGTCTAAAACAGCAGTGAGAATGTGGCTCACCATTTGAGCTTGGACAAGCACGCCTGCAACTTCCCGGTTCGCCTCTGGGTCCGCTTTGAGGGGCGTGCCGTGGCGATCCATGCCAGCCACATCCACACCAATCAGCACGATCCGGTCCTTAATCGCATCGGGGTTGATCCGGCCTTGCAGCACATCCTGCACCGTGACTCGCGGCACCAACTCGGCGGAAGCATCATGCACGCGGTAGTTGAGCAGAACTTGATAGCCCTGCGCATCAAATTTCTGGTAGCCGCCGGTGGGGACTTGCAGACGCTTGAAGACGACGTTACCGACCTGTAGGCTCTGGTCCGGCCTGAATTGAGCAGAAATTCCCTTAGCCTCTAAGTAATGAAAGGCGAGCTGAGCGCTCAGCGCATAGCGCGTGGTGCAGGCAGAGGTTGGGCTAGGGTCCAGGGTCAGCAAGTGGCGGCGCACTACCTGGTCAGGGTCTACCAAAACATCACTGAAGCCCAGACGCGAGCGAGGCATACCAGGCGGCGAACGGTAGCCTGGATCCGTGTTGCTGGCGACTTTGCAAATGCCCACCATCCGCTCTTGTTGCCGCAGGTACCGCATCAAGTCGAGGTAACCTTCTCCCTGAGGAATGTCGCGATAGAGATCTAGCCCAATCAAACTCGGTTGGCCTTGCTCCAGACGTTTAAGCAGCCGTAATAGGGTGTGATCGCTCAGCGGATATTCTCCCAATTGCTGAAAGTCGGCTTCAGTAACCCTCACCACTAGAACGCGCGGATCAAGGCCCTCATCCGGACGTAATTGCATCAGTTGATCAAAGGCTTGTAGCTCTAGAGGCTGAAGCAGCCCCAGCGCTCGCACAGCCAGCAAACCAGCCGTTACTAACAGACTGGCCGAGAATACCAGGCGAGCCATGCCCAGCCGACGCTGTCTTTTGGCAAGGGGTGGGCGAGCCGAGGGGGGACTTGCCGGTGGAGTGCTTGCCAGTGGAGCAGTTCCTAAGGGGGAGCTTGCCAGCTGGAAAGGTATAGGCGATCCAGGTATGGGCAGAGCATCAGCAGGAACGCTCGCTTGGCGGCACATGCTCTGCCAACTCACCGGTGCTTCGGCGGGGTTTTGACACAGAACCGGCAGCCAGGTTGCGCAAGGGAAATCTCCCTCCAAACCCTGCAACCGTTCCCGCGCCTCACGAACTGAACTGTATAGCGATTGGCCACCTGCAAAAGCTGTGAGGAAATATTGCAAAAATTCGTGGGCGACCACATCGGGCACCGGTTCCCGCATCACGATCACCTGCGGAATATGCCAGGCGACTAGCTCCCGAGCCAAACCCAATCCATCACAGGAATTGAAAATGGCTAATTTCAAGCCTCGGTCGATGGCTTTTTGCAGACCATATTTCAACTGCTCCAGCGTCAACTGCTCGGTTTGATTGAGCTGAAGCAGACCTTTGAGTTGATCAATCGGAGCATTGGGACAGTCGAGCTGAGTTGAGCTGTGCCCAGCAAAGAACAGAATGTCCCAGTCCTGCTGGAGAGCGTCGGAGAGTTCACGCCGTTGGGGCTCGACCAAAAATTGGGTTTCGGCCTGTGCTGATAGCTGCTCTAAAAAAGCCCGGTCCTTGCTGAGGTCAATGCCCTTGCTGTTGCCCAGAATCGCCAGGATTCTCACTTTGGGCTTGAGCGGCTGGACAATGGGCTGCCTCGGTCTCTGATATTCCAGCGCACTCAGGGCAACTTCGGCCTTGCGATAGTGCGCGAAGAAGTTCCATAAATGCCAGGGGATGCGCCGCAGTTGAGAATCGTTGGTTTCAACGATGACTCGAATTTCCTCACTGGGCTCCAGTTGTGTGCGCAGTTGTTGGTCAATATTGCGAAAGGACTCCGAGTTCAGCCAAGCATTAAGGCTATCGGCTAAGCGCTGGCATAGATCGCTAAATTCGACTTCAGAGACTTGAGTGACCGCGGCTTCCTGGATTTCAAAGCTGTCTTCCTGGGTGTGGGCACGCACCAACCAGGCAAGACGTTGATAGAGTGCGTTGTAGAGTAGCTGCCAGGTTTTAGTAAGGTCGGCTAGTTCGGGGGCGGCGGGTAGGGAGCCGGTGAACTTCATCGGGTGGGGGTTGCCTGACTCCCACACCTGGGCAGTCACCGTAGTAAAGCCACGGTGTAGATCTCCATTGCCCAGGCTTAGAACGACTAACTGGTCCATGCTGTCTTGGACACACCCGCCCGATTGCGAAATTTTAGTCGCAGAACTCCAGGTTACAGGAGTGAAGTTCAAATTCTAGTAGCCTTTACCTCCCTGTGACGGCTTTTCGGCCATATAATTCCCTGCCAACTGCTCCTGATTAATCCGCTCCTGCGTTGCCCAACTGCCCGCCGCAAACTCTGCGCTGTCAGGATTGCGCTTGCTAACCAGCCAAAGCCAAACCTACCCAAAGCTAACTCCCCGGTGCTGAGCCTCAGGGGTGGCCTTCAGCTTCAGGAGACCTTCCCTGCTTCAGCCTGCCAACGGTCGAGGTGCGCAGTGGTTTATCAAAATATTGTCCCGAATACTGGGTTGAGCCTATTGAGTCTTTTCTTGGGCAATCAGAGGATGGGCCTTACAGGCTACTACGGGTGAGGCGGTCGAATAGCTAGGGCGATGGTATAGCGCTCTGGAGTTCTCAGGTCGGAAAGGCCGCTGAAAAAAGAATTCCACTAATCTGTTCAAGCTTCCATATTCTTCGATTTTTGAGGGTCGGTTGCCTTGCTTCTTCAGCAAATTCAGCTCAATCTCTTGAGTTGAGGCATTGCCTTTGACCAACCAGCCGCTTGCCTTACTGGCCACCGAGAAGTCAGAGATTTCGATGGGGAGTCTCTCTGCTGATGGCTGCCAGAAAGGAACGAATCTGTCTACATAAAAAGCAGCAACTAGAGAACGCAAGGACCACAGACAACTGCCTGCTCCAGAATATTTATCCAGAACACTCAGGTTTTGACCGCAGTATCCCTGGGTGATTGTGCCGCTTTGTAGCGCACCCCGTTCTACAAAAAAGCGCCAAGTCAAATCTAGGGCACGGTAAGCCAGACCAGGGGACACCACCTCTGGCGCTAAGAGAGTGCCTGTGACCAAGGGGGCTGGCGCAGCGATTCGATAGCAGACACTTCTTCCCATGATGGGGAAGCCATTTTTACCAAATAGATATTTATAGAATTTTAGAAATTCGGCATGGGTTGTTCTAATAAAGTCTGGATCGAATTTAGGGTCAATTTGGTCAAGCCAAAAAAGGCTGTAATGAACCGCCCAAGCGTTGTAATAGTCGATGCCTTTAGGCGGGTCATTGAACCAACCTTCGCTCAAATAATTCTGCTTGTAACGTTGATATTGTTTGGCAATGACTGGGTTATAGGTTGGGTTGTTGATCCCTAAACCCTGTAGAGATTTCAAGGTGATCACAGGAAACAGCAACCAGTTGTTCTTGGCAACTTTTCGGTCTATAACCTGCTCTAGCCAGGTAGCGATCTGAGTCTTTTCCTGATTGGAAAAAGTCGGCCAAACAGATTCGCGGGCAATCCACAAACCCAAAGCTACGTCGGCTGCTTCAACGATGCGCTGATCGTGATTCTCAATCGTGCCCCAGTATTCAGAGTTTTGCCGATCGGTGCCAGCAACTAAGCCCTCATGTAGCAGTTGAATGAGGTCAAGCCGCTCACCGTCGATCTCGATCAGGTTGTCGTAACCAGAGGACAGCCAGGCAGCAGCCAAGGGGAAGAAGCGGGCAAAGCCTTCTAGGGCATCTACTTTTACGCCATGAGAACTGCCTGCGCCTGGATAGTAAACCAGGGCACCATTGGCAGAGCGGTATTTAACAAAGCCCAGGGTTAAGTATTGGAATAAGGCTTTGTAGCGGGTAGCGGGTGGTTCAGATTCTTCAGTCAGAAAGGTTTTTATAAGCCTGGCATCTGCTTGTTCATATCCCTTAAAGGGTTGAACAGCCTGACTCCAACCCTGAAGAGGCGGGTACCTCAGTCGTACGATTGTCCCAAAAACAACAACTATAAGTAGAAAAAACGCCGCCCACTTAACATTTCTCTTACTCATTGAAGGTTTTGCCCCACCCTGGGATGTCTATGCGCTTTTGGAAGCCGAACTGAAAGGAGCCTTAAAGGCTACACAGATTCAGTCCTGCTATCGTCTTGCTAATAGCTTTTGATTGAGGTTCAATCCCTATCCTTATGACTTAAGCCTGGTCAGCTAAGGAGTTAAGACTCCATAAGGCAGTAATTCCTTCACTATAGCACCATTGTGCCAGTAATTACCCTGAAGTGTCAGTATACCTGAACACTCGCGTGTGTTGTGAAACTTCGTGCCTGTCCTGACTCCTCAGTGAGCTGAGTTCAAAAAATCTGTATATTCGCTCACAGAATGAACTCTGGAAAAGCTGATGCCTACTGTCGCATTTTGCGTCACCCGCAGTGGATTTGGGATAGACAAAGCTCTGGAGATTTAGTCGTGCAGCTTGCCTCAAATTCATATCAAGCTATTTGCAGACCTAGATCAGCAGCCCAAGATCAAACGTTGCAGCGTAGCCTTGGCCAGTTTCAGTAAGTGTCAACAATAATTGATCGCCACCATTGCCAAAGAGTCCGTCCTCAGAGTTCTTCAGTGTGCGTTGTCCTTGCCTGGTGTAGGGTGCTTTTGCTCGCACTTGATCTGTCACTGCGTCATCGAAATAGAGCTGAGAGGTGAACTCGTAATCCTGACCTGAGTTTGCCTGGGTGCGTATTTTGAAGTGGATATGAACGGTTCTGCCTGGATACCAACCGGGATAGATGGTTGTGAACTGAACGGTTCCATTAGCATCTGTCACTTGATATCCGCGCAGGAACTTTTGGCCGATGGTGCTGAAACTGCGGTCGCTGACATCTGAATAGATGCCCTTTGCGTCACAGTGCCAGATATCTACGATTGCTCCTACGAGGGGTACGCAACGGGTGCTGCTGGCTTGAGAGATGCGTAATGTCAGTTGAAGCGGTACGCCATCTTTCACGGAACCATCAGAGGGCTCAGAACGGATGTCAGAGCGGTTGAGTCTTTCATCTACAAAATAGGGCCCTTCGGTCTGCTGCGGACGCACCACACAGCCAGGCAAGGCTGCACTAGACAAGACTGAACCAGGTGTTGGTGTTGCAGGATTTGCAGTAGATGATACTTGGGCGGAGGCTTGGCTGGAGCTAGATTTTCTGGGGATGCAGCTTACTAGCAGGGCAGCTCCAGATGCTCTCAATAGGGCCAATGCCTCTCTCCGCTTTAGAAGCCGACCGAGTTGGCGGAGGTTGTTCATGCCATTGCTCTCGAATGCCTTTACTGCTCTATTAAACTGCTTCAGAATGGGGGTTTGCTTCCTGCTTAAATGACAGTTTTGCCCTTGAGGTTTGCTCTTGAAGTTTACTATTAAGGTTTATATTGAGTTTTGCCATTACTGGATGGCTTTTAAGCTCTGGGTAAGTTTTGAGTAAGCTCTGAATCTCTAGCTTCTAGGGGCATACATGATGACCAAAACTCCTAGCAATGCAATCCCACCTCCTAACAGATCAAACTTGTCGGGAACAACCTGATCCACCAACCAACCCCATAAAATCGCCAATGCAATGAAGATGCCACCGTAGGCTGCATAGGCACGACCGAAGTTGACGGGTTGTAGAGTCGGAACGATGCCATAAAGGCCTAGTACCACTACGCCAATGACGGCTAGCCAAATGCTTTTTCCTTCACGCAACCACAACCAAAACAGGTAGCCACCGCCAATTTCACAAAGTCCAGCCAAGATAAACAACAATAAGGATTGAACCACTGCTTGCATGCGTTCACGTTTCTCTCTTGATGGTTGCGGATTCTTAGCTCATGCTAGGAGGAGATAGCTGTTGCTTCTGCTGTTGTCTATTTCTAATTAAGCTCTTTGTTTCACAAATTTGATCTGCTCATCCGCTTGAACTTCTGTAGGAATCCAGCCTAGGTGGAGGTAAAAGCCATAAGCTCTGAGCTTTGGGTCGTTGCCTGTGAGTAACCAGATCTCTTCACTCCCCTGTGCCCATAGCCATTCCTCGGCTCGTTGCATGAGGGCACGACCTGCGCCACGGCCTTCGAAAGCGGGCAGGACAAACATGCCAAAAATCATTTTCTCGGTTGAATTTGCAATTGAAAAGGCGATAGGTTGCTTGTCTATTTCAGCAATCCAAGCTCGGTAATCAGTTCGCAGAATCTCAGCGACTGTTTCTGGGGTGATTCCCAACTCAGCCAGCTCCTCGCGGGACTGATGATTCTCGATGACGCTAGTTCTGATGTTGAAGAGCGTCTCAACATCTTCAAGTCGTGCGTCTCGAATGTTCAAACTCATCTGAACCTTCCACAAGACATATACTTGCCCTCCTATCTTCAACAAACAGCAAGGTTCGCTTCAACGGGATGAACTTCTGGCAAAATCTCAGCAGGTTTGAGGGGAATTGTCTATGCAGAGTCGAGAAATGCCTGGTTTGGAAGCCTTGCAGCGAACTCTGAAAGCTTAACTGAGTGCCCTGTAAGCCTTACAGCCAATTCTGCATGCTTTACAGCCCGCTCTGCGATGCTTCCAGCCCACTCTGGAAGCTGTGCAGAGAACTCTGGAAGCTTAACAACCAACTCTGTAAGCCTTGCAGCGAGCTCTGAATCGAGTAATTACATAAGCGAACTTTATCTTTAGCTTCGCTTAACGATTAGCTGATCGGCGGCTTGCTTTCTCTCGCTTGCACAATGCTCGGCGCTCTGCTAATCTGTGCTGCATCGCACTGAGCGGAGCTTTTGCCTATTGCCAATCGCTGATAATTCACTAAAAAAATTTAGCGCTGCCGAGAAGTTATAAGCCAACTCCTGGGCAGCTAACCCCTCAACTGGTGTATCCCCAGTCAGGAGGCTAACGGGTGATTTTAACACCCATAGCCACCCCGACTTTGCGTGGTCACTTTGAGACCAAGACAGGGTGGCTAATCATTTGGCGGTATCCCGGTAAGGGCGAGGCAACCTCGCCCTTACCCACGACCGCATTCTGGCCCCCCTAACCCCCCAATTCTGGGGGGAACCGGAACTGATTCTTGTTACCGCACTAAACCATTCAAGTAAGGGCGAGAGAACCTCGCCCCTGCCCACGACCGTAGGGTTTCTAACCCGTCAATTGCAACCATGAACCTCGGTAGGGGCAGGGTTTCCCTGCCCGGTGCAACCTTGCCGCAATTGCAAGGGTTTTCCCCTAGGTTTCTTCTTTCTCTTTTACAACCCACATCGCATACACAAACTTCAATCCCCAATGTCACCCTCACATCTATCCCCTTCCCAGCGCCGCTTGCAAATTTGGGATTACATCAGTCGTCAACTCAAGCTAATGCCGCAACTCAAACTGATCTTGTTAATCCTAGCGAACTACACCGACCCGCAGAATCAAAAAGCGAATATTCCCGCGTCCTTGATCATTCGGGACTCTGGTCTGCGCGACGAAGAAATCAAGCGGTTGTTAGCGAGCTTGGAAGCAGCTAACTGGGTGGAAAGTACTCGTGTCCTGACCGATGCTGGGCGATCGGTCATCCTCTACAACCTTTCTGCCCAGTTGCTCAAGCAAGCTCTAAGTTCAAGCTAAGTTCAAGCTGAGAAGCTGAAAGTTGGGATTTTAAGGTCAAGCAGTAGGAGCCGCTAACCCCTGTTCCTCTGCTTGAATACGTTGCTGCATCTTAATGATCTTGGCCCGCAATTCTGCCCGCAACTCTTGCAAGGCTTCAATCTCTTCTTCAGCTTCCTCTAGACAAATGCAGAGTGTAGCTAGTGCCCGCTGCTGACCTTGAAGCTCCAGGGGGCGCTTCTGCGCCAAACCTGGGTGTTGAGCTAAAGCTTGGCAGGGTTCACAGATTGGGCTGGAGACAATCATTTGCAATTTCCTCATTTGAACTTGAAGTAACTATGGCCTAAGCAACTTGTTGAAAAACAGCTGTTGAAGAACAGCTACGGCTAGCTCTGTACTAGAGATTTTCGATGTGTCCAGTATTAACAGAAAGGACATTAACAGGAAAGATAACAGAGTAAAGAGAAGGATCAACCCGGTCCTCAAATTGCAGGTCTAAAGCTTGCTCTTGCAGGGTTGAGAAGTGAGAATTTTCAGAGCGAGCTTGCTCAAGCTCTCCTTGTTTACCAGAAACCCAAAACGCTTGCATGAGAAGCTCAAGCTTTGACCGGGCAATGGAAAACGATTGTTGCAGGTATTGCTGAAGAGACTGTTGGTTGTTCGCTGGCGCTGGGATTGGGTTGAACGTGCTCATATTCAATCTCCTTCACAACAGTGGTTTGTTCCAGGCGCAATTAGAGTGTGCACTTTTCTTCTGGCTTGCAACAGGCAAACTCAGCCAGTAAACCCCTAACTTAAGGGCTTAGCGATCTAAACCTCGTCGGCAGCCCGCAGCACAATCTTGCCGCGAGTCAGTTGCCTGACCTGGGCTGAACCGAAACCGCTGTCCCTCGCACGCTTGCCCTCCGCAGCCTGTAGGTTGCTGCCGCCGCTGTCCTAATCTTGCCCAGATTGCAAAAAGGCAAAGTAAACCTGCGAGGTGCCAACTTAAGGTTTGGACGCAAGGCCGGTTAAAGCTCACTTAGAGCCCAGCTAAAGCCCGTAGGACACACTAAAGTAGATGCCGTCATCCTGGAGGCTATCGCGGCGGTCCTCTATATCGACAAAAGGCAATGCAAAGTCGAGCCGCAGGTTCAGCGCTGCTAGGGGTTGCCAGAGAATGCCCAAACCGATATCGCCCAAAAGCCTCTGACCCTGCAGGAAGTTGGGATTGTCAGGGGTATTCCAGACATAGCCCGTTTCCACAAAGGGAGCAAGCTGCAACGTTGGGTCACCTAAGGCATTGCGCAAAACCGGGATTCGCCCCTCTACGGACAAAGACAGACCATTATCTCCCGCTCGGACATTGGGTCGGTAGCCCCGCAGCGCTTGACCGCCCCCTAAAAAAAATTGCTGGGAAGGCAGCAAGGGATCAGGGGTCAGTTGCAAAGCACCTCGTACAATCAACTGATAATCATTGCCCAACTGCTGAAAGCGCTGCACCTGACCTAGCCAGCTAAAAAATTCGCCGTCTGGAATGCTGCCAGGATTCTCAGTTGCATCTAAAATGCCTAAACCCAGACTCACTTGAGATTGCAAGGCCCAAGCGCCCTGAGTATCGCGTCTCACATAATCCTGGCTGAACCTAAGCACCCGCGTTCGGCTAAAGCCATTCTCATCGGGGCCAATACCAAAGGGGTTGGGGAAGTTCTCGAACAGAAAAGTTTGGCTATCTTGAACCGTGAATCCTAAAGACAGAGCAAACTCTTCCCGCAGCGAACGAATCAACGGTTGGCGATAGTTGATTTCGTAAAACTCACCGCGACTGCGAATGCCAAAGGCAGCAAAATCACGATCTGTAATTCGGGCTGAACTCTGGAAGGTGCGCAGTTGTAGAGCACCTCCCAGAGGGTTCAGGGGGAGACGATAGCTAGCGTCGTAAAGGTTTAGGGCAGCTCTAGGGAAATCCGCTAGATTGAGGCCCACGCCATAGCCAAAGGCAATTTCATCGCCTACTCCCGTCAAGTTTTGATAGCTCAGCGCGACATTAACTTGTTGCGGCGCAATACTGGGAGAAGAATAATTGTTGAAGCCAACTTCTGCATTGAAAGGCTTAGCTTCTATAACCTGGATAATCAAAATACTCTGACCAACGCCAGTTCCAGCTTGTAAACTAGCCTCCACACTTTCAAGCAGAGGATCAATTTTGAGGAGCCGCAATTGCTCTTCCAGCCTGCTGGTATTCAGAGGTCGCCCAGTGCCAAGTTGAATGCGACGACGCACATAGTTTGGATTGAGGCGTTGAGTGCCCTCCACCCGGATCTCTTCAATTCCTCCCTCAATTACCTGAATACGTGTTGTCTCAGTATTCAAGCTTTCAAAATCGAGTACAGCTCTAGAAGTAATGTAGCCCCGTTCCGCATAGAGCCTGCTAATTGCATCTACTGCTGCGCTTAGCTCTTGAAGGCTGACCGTGCGCCCTTGCAAGGGTTGAACAATGGGATTAAGAATTTCTGGGCCGAAGATAGTGCTGCCTCTTACCTCAAGCTGGCGCACTTGAACCAGCGAGGTAGGGGAAGGTGAATTGAAGGGAGGTTCGCTGGGGGCGTCTGGTGATTCTGGTAATTGGCTGAGAGTAGGTAAGCCGTCACTCGGGGCAGCCCAGACCGCCGGAGCAGCCAGCACAGAAACTAAAAGAACTAAAGCTCCTACATTCGCAGCCACACCTCGAGCCTACTTTGAAGTAGGGAAGCTCTGTACGCCCCCCACGGTAATGCCAAGCCTGTGAAAATGCAAATATTCGATTTATTTTTGCTAAAGTTATTTTTGCTAAAAAGTGTGCTGTTTTGAGCGAGTATTTTGGGTTCGCCTATCTCACGCTACTGTGTTCTCCGGCTAGCTTGACCAGCGCCGACTGATGCAAATTCTTTGAAGTTTTTGCAAGAAGAAACTCAATGGCTAGTTTAAATATTCCGTGCAAACGTTCTCGACGCTAATGCTGTCCTAGTGCCCGACTCATTGACTCTAGAGACTTGCGGACCTAGAAAATTTGGTAGGCTCTGCCATTGAGTCACTCCTAATGGCTAATCAGATTGTGAACCGGCACATCGCCGTAAGTGACTTCCTCAATCAAGTGGCAAAGCTCCTGGCTACGAGGAGCGCTCAGAGGTTCATCTGCCCATTTGTCTCGATAGGTCTCCAGTTCCGCCTTTAAGGTTGTTGTGCGATAAATCTGTTCCTCAAGGTGGGAAATCTTCTGATTCAGTAGATCCTGAACCATAGGACAAGCAGAATCACCCCGACGACGAACACCTAGAATCTGCTGGATTTCGGAGAGCGAAAATTGCAGAGACTGAGCTTTTCTGATGAATTGGAGCCTCCTGACCGCTTCGCGATTGTAATAGCGGTAGCCACTCTCACTTCTGGAAGCTGGTTCTATTAAGCCTAAAGTTTCGTAATAGCGGATGGTGCCCACGGCTACCTCCGCTTGCGTTGCTAGCTCGCCGATCTTTAGCAGCTTAGAGTTGGACGACTGATTTGACGACTCAGTTAAAGAACCTTTGGTAAAAGCAACCATAAACTCTCTTTTCTAACCTTGGGTCAATTGTAAACTCTCAAGCCGACTATAGAGTCAAGCGTTGGAATGAGGCTCGGCTACCCCTTGACTCTATAGTCGGCTGAAGGCTTCAGGATAGAGCTATCTGAAATTAGGTATTGACTATGTCGCTCCAACTCAAAGTCCCCAGCATGGCCTGCTCTGCCTGTAGCAGCACCATTACCCAAGCCATTCAAGCCGTTGATCCGACAGCTATTGTGCAAGCTGACCCGAAAACCAAGCAGGTGAACGTGGAAACGCAAGCTTCTGAGACCGCCATTAAAGAAGCAATCGCTGCTGCTGGCTACCCAGTTTCTTAAGTCTAATCCAATCAAAATACGGCTCAAAAACAGTTGAGGTTTTATTGCTATGGATACCCTCACCCTCAAACTGCGAGGCATGAGTTGTGCCTCCTGTGCGGCCAACATTGAACAAGCCCTTCAATCGGTCCCCGGCGTAGTTGGCTGCACGGTTAACTTTGCCGCAGAACAGGCCAGCATTGAATATGACTCTCGAAAAACTGGTCTGGATGAAATTCAACATGCAGTTGATGAGGCCGGTTACGCAGCCTACCCTATGCAAGAGATGGCAACCGGAGAAGACGATGCTGAGAAATCAGCCCGTCTAGCGGAGTTGCAAGATCTCAGACGTAAGGTTTGGCTAGGAGCAATCATTAGCGTTGTGCTGTTGGTCGGTTCCCTGCCAGCGATGACGGGGCTCAATCTGCCCTTGGTTCCTGCTTGGCTACACAACCCCTGGCTACAACTGGTTTTGACTGCGCCTGTGCAATTTTGGTCTGGTTACGCTTTCTATATCAATAGCTGGAAAGCGCTGAAACGCCACACAGCCAACATGGATACGCTGATCGCCCTTGGCACCAGTGCAGCCTATTTTTACTCCTTGTTTGCCACGCTCTTTCCCGGTTTCTTAATTGCCCAAGGTCTAATGCCGGAAGTGTATTACGAAACGGCTGCAATTGTGATCACCTTGATCCTGTTAGGGCGACTCCTGGAGAATCGAGCCAGGGGCCAAACCTCTGAGGCCATCCGCAAACTCATCGGTCTACAGGCCCGAGATGCTCGTGTGATTCGCAATGGGCAGGAGATAGATATCCCGATCCAAGAAGTCGAGATTGGGGATCTAATCCTCGTGCGGCCAGGCGAAAAAATTCCGGTAGATGGGGAAGTCATTGAAGGAGCTTCCAGCGTGGATGAAGCGATGGTGACCGGCGAGAGTTTACCGGTCACAAAGCAGCCTGGCGATGAGGTAATTGGGGCCACGATCAACAAAACGGGCAGTTTCAAATTCAAAGCTACCCGAGTCGGCAAAGACACCGTATTAGCTCAAATCGTCAAGCTAGTTCAGCAAGCTCAAGGCTCCAAGGCCCCGATTCAACGCTTGGCAGACCGGGTAACAGGCTGGTTTGTGCCGGTGGTCATTGGTATCGCAATTCTCACCTTTGTAATCTGGTTCAATGTCATGGGCAACCTGACCCTGGCCCTGATTACTACAGTCGGTGTGCTGATCATTGCCTGTCCCTGTGCCCTGGGCTTAGCCACACCAACCTCAGTCATGGTTGGCACTGGTAAAGGCGCAGAAAACGGCATCTTAATTAAGGGCGCTGAGAGTCTAGAGCTGGCCCACCAAATCCAGGCTATCGTGCTCGATAAAACGGGCACCCTCACAGAGGGCAAACCGGCAGTTACCGACTTTGCCACAGTTGGAAATTTATCTAATAGCAACAAATTAGATCTTCTAAGGTTAGCTGCCGCAGTTGAGCGGAATTCCGAACATCCTCTGGCGGAAGCTGTGGTTAGGTATGCGCAGGGTCACAAATTAGAAATCCCAACAGTGCAAAACTTTGAGGCCATTGCTGGCAGTGGAGTGCAGGGCAGGGTTGAGGGCCATTGGGTGCAAATCGGAACTCAACGCTGGTTAGAGGAGTTGAGAATCGAAACCCATTCTCTGCAAGCAGATAAAACAACTTGGGAAGGTTCTGGTAAAACCGCGGTTTGGCTAGCCGTTGATGGCAAAATGCAGGGACTGATCGGTATCGCTGATACCCTCAAGTTATCTTCAGGTGCAGCAGTTAGAGCTTTACGGAAACTCGGCCTAGAGGTTGTGATGCTGACCGGAGATAACCGCTTAACCGCTGAGGCAATCGCTAAACAGGTGGGCATTACTCGGGTATTTGCAGAAGTTCGACCCGACCAAAAAGCAGCTCAGGTCCGGGCCCTGCAAGCAGAAGGTAAAGTCGTTGCAATGGTTGGGGATGGCATTAATGATGCCCCAGCCCTAGCACAAGCTGACGTGGGGATTGCCATTGGCACCGGAACTGATGTAGCGATTGCGGCCAGCGATATCACGCTGATTTCTGGCGACTTGCGAGCAATTGTGACTGCCATTCAGTTAAGCCGAGCAACTATGCGCAATATTCGGCAAAATCTCTTCTTCGCTTTTATCTACAACGTAGTAGGAATTCCTATTGCCGCCGGAGTTTTGTTTCCCATTTTTGGCTGGCTGCTCAATCCAATTATTGCAGGCGCAGCGATGGCCTTTAGTTCTGTTTCTGTAGTCACCAATGCTTTGAGGCTGCGGAATTTCCAAGCCAAAGTTGTTTAATAATCGGGGAGAGGTTAGCTGATGCTCAACGAAAGCAAGATGTTAGGGAGCCTGGCTAGCTTGGGATTTTTGCTGAGTGCCACCTCAAGCATGGCAGTAGCCCAAACACCAATGGCAATGCCATCCCATTCCTCAGAACAAACCAGCGAACTCCGTCAAATCGAGCAGCCTTTGGCCTTAAAGGTCGGGGTTACTTTAGGCGGTTTAGCCTTGCTCGGCTTAGAGGTCTGGTGGTTTCTGCTCAGTAAGCCAAAATCCCAACCAGCCCAAGCCCATGAGGGCATACAAGAGATGGCAATCACGGTGGAGGGGGGGTATGAACCTAGCAGAGTCGTTGTGAAGGCAGGTCAGCCGGTCAGGCTTAACTTCTTGCGTAGAGATCCCAATAGTTGTCTAGAGAAAGTCCTATTACCCGATTTTCAGATTGCTGAATACCTGCCTCTCAACCAAACGATTTCAGTTGAATTCACGCCAGAGAAGCCAGGTCAGTATGTATTTACCTGCGACATGAATATGTTTCGAGGGGTAGTAGAAGTTCGAGATTGATTTACGTGAGGATGAATATGAATCCATTTGTTAGGGTGACAGATGCCAGTCGCTTAAGCTGAGACGAAACATCTATGACGAGTTCCCTTTTGTCAACCAAGACTCATACTCCGCCAGTTCGACATAGAGATCCGAAACTCACAAGCCGCCATTGAAGCTGGAGATTTTGAGACAGCCTGGGTGACAATGCAAAGGGCGCATATTCTTGGTCAGGCTTACTTTCTGCCTTATGCAATCGCTCATTGGCAGATGTTGAAACTAGCGTTGAGGCAGAGAGATGCCAGAGAGATTTCTGGCTTATCTCGCTGAGCAAGTATTGCTTGTTTGGGATTCAAAAGTAAGCAATGCAGCTAATTCTCATGAGTAATGACCTTAGCTTGATGCTGCCTCTAACCTCGGAAGCGTTACTGTAAAGCGGCTTCCCTGCCCCAATTGGCTCTGCACTTCAATCCTGCCCCGATGCATTTGAGCAATTGCCAGAGAGATTGCTAACCCCAGCCCTGCACCGCCAGTATGTCGAGAGCGGGCAGCATCGACCCGATAAAGACGATTGAAAATGTGAGTCTGTGCTTCAGCTGGAATGCCAATACCAGTATCTTCAACTTGCACCAGGACCGAAGAGTGGATTTGCTTTAGATGAACTGTCACCCTGCCGCCAGCAGGCGTGTATTGAATGCCATTAGTAATCAGATTTGTAAATAGGCGGTACAACTGCTCTTCATTGCCTAAAACGTAAGCAGGCGAGGTGTTGGCAACATCTATGTTCAACTCAACTGCTGCTGATTGAGCTAAGGGAGCCAACTCTTCCTGCAAGTCAGCAATCAGGTCATTTAGGCAGCAAGGCTGAGTGGCAGTGAGTCCAACTGTTGTGTCCGTACGAGATAGCAGCAGCAGATCAGCAACCAGTTGATTAATCCGGTTGTTCTGACGCTCGATGGCTTCCAGGGTTTCCAGGCTGATTTCCTTGCCTGCATAGGCTTTGCTTATGGCAGTCTGAACCAGCGCGCGAGTGGCTGCTAGAGGCGTGCGCAACTCGTGGGCCGCGTCATCGGTGAATTGCTCCATTTGTTGGTAGGAGCGGTAAATGGGTCGCATGGCCAGCCCTGCTAGCCACCAGCCTGATACTCCCACCAGTAGCATTGCCCCTGGGATGCTTAGGAACAGGATGATCTGCAATTGTTGTCGGTGCGCATCGAATTCAGCCATCGAACGTCCCAGTTGAACATAGCCCCAGACTTGTCCATTGGGGTTGTGTAAGTAGTCGTCGATCTGACGATAGCGGCTGCCGTCAGTCGCTGTTAGAGTTCGCCAGCGCTGCTGTTTCAAAGGGGTAGTTGGTAAACCTGAGGGCTGGAAATGGGATTGAGCCAGAATCTGGCCTGAGGGGTCTGCTAAGCGAATGTAGTAGTTTTGCTGACGGGTCACTCCCATCAAGTTGGTTTGATGAACCCCGGCAGCCGACAGAACGTTCAAGATCTCAGGTTGAATTTGACCGGGTTGTCCTAATTTAGGTTGCAGGTAGTCATGAAACGTGCCTGCTAGATCCTCGACTGTTTGGTCGAACCACCAAGTCTCGACTAATGCTAGACAATGATAAAAAAGTAGCCCTCCAGTCAGAACTGTTGCGCCCATCACTCCTGCGTACCAGCCTGCCAAGCGTAAACGGGTGCTTCTAAATAGCTTGTCTAGGGTCATAAATTAGGGTCATCAATCTGGGACACCACTGCGGCTAGAATTCAAGCGATAGCCCACACCAAAAACTGTTTCAATCGGAGGTTTATGGCCTTGACTTGTCAGTTTGCGGCGCAGCAATCTAACCTGGGCTGCGACGATATTACTGGTAGGTTCAACCCCGGTTTCCCATAGTCGGCGGCGAATTTGCTCGCTGCTGAGCACTTGGTTGGGATGTTGCATAAAGTATTCCAGGAGTTGGAATTCTTTGAGCGTCAAACTGATTGCTTCGCCCTGCTGTTGAACACTGTGAGTGTTGTAGTCTAGCTCCAATTCACCCACTTTCAACTGATGCGACTGCAATTGGGGAGGACGGCGCAGTAGGGCTCGCAGTCGGGCTAGCAGTTCTGGGATATCAAATGGCTTAATCAGATAATCGTCGGCTCCTGCATCTAGCCCAGTGATTTTATCGGTTAATCGGTCTTTAGCCGTGAGCATCAGCACCGGCAGAGCATTGCCCTTTGAGCGTAGCAATTGACAAAGTTCTAGCCCAGACACGCCCGGCAACATCCAATCCAACACAGCGAGACTGTAGGGAATTGGTTCTGTGAGTAAATAGGCGCAAGCATCCTCACCATCCAGCGCCAAATCAACAACATAACCTGCATGCTCTAAGGCCTCTTTGAGAGCATGGGCTAAATCCGGCTCATCTTCAACCAGCAGTACACGCATAATAGTCTTGTTCTAACTCAATAATCTACCCAGAATCTAGGTCTACTCGGAAATCAGCAGCAACCCTTTGAAGCGACTCAAATTTCATAGGAATTTCATAACTTTGCGGTAGGGTAAGAAGTAAAGGCCCAATGTAAAGCCTACTCAACACAGTCAATTAAGGACAGAGAATCTTATGAACTCACTCTTAAAAGGCAGTGTCCTGCTTGCCCTCTTCGGTCTGACTCTAGCCGCTTGCTCACCTAGTAGTGCAACTAAACCTGCACCATCATCTGCTTCCCCTACTGCTGACAAGCAGATGATGGACCATTCCCATATGGGTAGCATGGGCGACAGCATGGGTAGCATGAGCCTAGGACCTGCTGATACCGAGTTCGACTTGCGCTTTATTGATGCAATGACCCCTCATCACAAAGGGGCGGTTGAGATGGCTCAAGATGCGCTTCAGAAGTCTCAGCGTCCTCAAATTAAACAACTAGCGCAGGCTATCATTGCGGATCAGAATCGGGAGATTAACCAACTGAAGCAATGGCGGCAAGCTTGGTACCCCAATGTAGGCAGTACTCCTGTTGCCTATAGCTCTCAGATGGGTCACACGATGCCCATGTCTCAAGAGCAGATGCAGAGCATGATGATGAACGGGGATTTGGGACCTGCTAATGCCCAATATGACTTGCGCTTCATCAACCTAATGCTGCCGCACCATGAGGGAGCGGTTGTAATGGCTCAGGAAGCGCTGAGCAAATCCCAGCGCCCCGAAGTTAAACGCTTAGCTCAGAGCATTATCGCCAGTCAGCAGCGAGAGATTAATCAGATGAAGCAATGGCGTCAGCAATGGTATGGACAGTAACTAGAGTTCGATGTGCTGGAAGTTTCTATTGCTCAATACAATCGGCTGTGAGGTTGCACTTAAGTTTCAGATCAGCTGTTGCTGAATGAACATGCATCCAGGCTCTTGATCTCCATCAAGAGCCTGGATAAGGACGCAGCGTACTGCCAGCCAATGGCGAGCTGCGGCAGGCACCCTTGGCCAAAGGGTGCCTAATTTTATTCATCTCAAACTACGAGTTAGTGAAAAGTACTAGGGTCCGGCAGGAGTGAACCAACTGACTTCAAGCTCCTTGGGGGTGAATTGGTATGATATTGGCTATTTCAGAAGCTCACAACTGAAAAGAATTCTGCTCCACCATCTTTAACAGGATCTAAAGAGAAATTCATCTTCAAGTGGTTTTCTTAAGTCGAGAAGCTAATAAGCCTATAAAGATCTAGGTCCTAGCGTTAGTCCGCTAAGACTTGAGGCAAGATACTTGATGTGAGAATGCTAGAAGATACTATGGTCTTGCTGGGACGGACAGCCGCTCATGCTGCGTTCGTGATCTTACGTTATAGTCAGGTAACCCATGATGGCAAGATTGTTGATGGCCATAATCAGGACGAGGAGTAGCAATCCCACTTGGTAATAGTGCCGCGACAGAATCTCTCGATTCACAGCCAACAAAAGAACTGGAAATGTGAAGTGGCTAGTGTAGAGAAACAATTCCTGCACGCCAAAAATGGAGTGTAAGGCCAGATTAAACAAAACGCACAGCGCCACGCCAGTGAACCAAAATGGCTTTTTTTGATACGAAAAGATGTTTGCAAGCAACCCAATTCCAAATAGGCTAAGCCAGAGACCAACACCTATTCCACCCAGGATGTTGTAATCCAACGGCTGGTTGAAAAATGTACAGACAATTTCGATGACTCCTTGCTTTTCTGGCGTGGGCAACTTCAGGTTTGGCTCAAACGCAGGGAACGCCGATACAAAATTGAGCATGAAAAAGTTTTTGAATAGCTCTGAGATCACGGCGAATGGCTGAGTCAGGATACCAACCGCCATATACTCAACTTTACTTTTAACTGTGTCTGCAAAGAAAAAATATTGTGATCCAGGCAATAGCTTTCTTTGAACGAGCGCTAGCACTACACCAATCGATATAACCGCTCCAATATACTCTGCTGTAAGCTTTAATAAGCCCTTGCGTCTCTGCTGTAATAATGTGAGTACAAAACAGATAATGGCCTGAGCAAAATTGGTAATAGTAATACCAAATGATAGCAATCCCACCAAGACCCAACCCCAAGGATAGACTCTACCTGTTTTAAGGCAGATCAGAAATAGGCTATGGACTAGTACGATACTGAGAGCCGCAAATCCATAGGATTCTGGAACGGCACCGAACACCAACTGGCTCATGCTGACACCAAAAACGAGCGCCAGCAACAGGGCGGCACTATACTGTTCGGTTAATAGCCAAAAGCAGACGGCAGACAGCGATACGGCTAAGGCACTCCATAGAGCGTTTAGGATAACAGCAGCGGTCGCCCCAGTCCCCGTTAACTGATAGAGCAAGAACCCCCAGGGATCAATCAGTAGCGGTGTCAAGGGATGAGCACCTTCATGGTTTTTATTCCAACCCAGCGATGTCCAATCCCGAATTTGCTCTAAATTATCGGCTCCCCAAAATACGTAGCGAGTGTGATTAGGTGCTAATGAAAGGCCTAAGACACAATATAGACTAAAGAAAACAATAAAGAGTCCAGCGAATAAACTAATGCTTTGGCTAGAGCCGAGAATTTTCTGGCGAGTGAACTCAAAAAACTCACTTGCAATTTTTGGTTTTGGGTAAATCAGCATCCGCCGTGCAAAAGAGATGCCGAAGGCGAACAGAATGGCTAGGCCATTAACGGTGAAAAATAGTTGGTCAACTTTATCAGCATAATACTCTAACGAATTTTCAGTGCGATTTGAGAATGGTTTGAAGATAAAAATAGACTGTCCGTTGTATAACGCTTCAATAATCGGATGAGCAATTAGCCAATAAACAACAATCTCCACCAAAAACAGCGTGATCAAGAGAGCCAATGGCTTGTTTTTAACGATCCAGTGGTGGGGAGGGTTCATGGTTGTCTCCAACGTCGTTTCAATCGATGTCAGCAGGAGTGAGTTGCTACAGGCTTGCTGATGGCGATCGCCACCACGCCATTAACCATCAAACCAATGCTCTGCCAGCACGATAGAGTAGTCTTTTCATGCAAAATTCATGTGAAATTCATGCAAAATGGCCGTACTCCACAATGAGTTAGCATCTGCGTCGAAATGACACAGCTCGGCACGGATGGGACATGGGATTCGCACAGGTTCCCCAAAGAGCCGTTCCCCTCAGTGTTAGGGATGCGGTAACGTAGCCACTTGAATAGAGCGCCAGCCGCTCAGCCACGCTTCTAGTGCATCGGTGTGACGGCTATCGCTAACTACCATCACCTGGTGACAAGAAAGCTGCATCCTATCCAGCGCTGCGCAGAACGAAAACGGTAATGGCTTTTTTTTCTGGGCTAATTGCCAAGAGGCCCAACTGCTCAGATCAGCATTTAACTTGATATCGCCGTTTGCTATTGGACGATATGAGAAATCGCACTCCTCGAGATTTGGCATGAAGCCATACCTCTGTCTCTGGAGACAGTGCTCATTTTGCAAAACAATCGGATCAGCCAGGTCTAGGGTAAGGGCGCAGAAGAACCGTTGCATACTTACTGGTTCGTACTTACTGGTTGTATACATACTGAATAGAGAATCAAGCTGAATTTGCCTTAGTTTTTGCTGAGGATTTGACTAGAAACCTGTAGATAAGGCCATAGAGTTTTAAGCTCAAGTTCTCAGGTAAAAATAAGGTTTGGCACTAGTTTTCAGAGCCATAATTAAGCTTCTGAGATCAAAATATAGGCAATCCAGAGTGGAATTCCACATCTACAGTCCTGCTCATGAGCCCAACGAAAGGAAGCCTTTATGTCTGAGAGTTTACTCCAGATGCCACCCGTCATTCTGCCTGAGGTTATACCCATTTTCCTACCTCAGCCCAAATTTAAGCTTGGTGAATCGGT